>NZ_JAYSJZ010000103.1:0-106118 GCF_043726815.1 Lacisediminihabitans sp. | reverse complement strand
TAACTGGGAATGCATCGCGAGAGAGGACCACACAATGGCGGATCGCAGTTTGCGCGGAATGAGGCTCGGATCCCAGAGCCTTCAGAGTGAAGAAGGCGTTACCTTCTCCCCGCGAAAGAAGAGCACGTACCAAGCCGCTGACGGGTCGACCTTTGAGGTGACGTTCTCGGCGGATGCCGAAGTTCCCACCGTGTGGGAGTCGCCGAAGAGCGGTCAAGAGGGTCGTTTGCTCGACGCTGCCGGGGTGCAGGTTGAGCCGGAGCCGTCAGACGCGAAGATTCCCCGTACCCACTGGGACATGCTGCTCGAGAGGCGCACCCGCCCGGAGCTCGAGGAGTTGCTCCAGGAGCGCCTCGACTTTCTCAGGGCGCGCAAGGGCCAGCACAAGATCGGCGCCTGACCACGGTTGGTCGCCCCACGCGTGAACGCGTCGCAGCCTCGGTTGCGGCGCGTTTGTCGTTTAAGGGCCAGTGTCGTTGAAGGGTCAGGGCCTGTGGCGTGCAAGCCGGGCGCCGATGCCCCACACCGTCACTCGCAGCAGGGCCTCGACCACGATTCCGAGGTGCATCTTGGACCGGCCGGCCGCGCGTTCGACGAAGGTGATGGGATGCTCCACTACCACTCCCCCGGCCCGTTCGAGTCGCCAGGCCAGCTCCACCTGGAAGCAGTAGCCCTGCGACGACACGGCGGAGAGGTCGAGGGAGCGCAGGGCCTCCGCGCGGAACACCCGGAAGCCGGCGGTGATGTCCCGGATGTCGGAGCGGAGCACCGCGCGAGCGTAGGCGTTGCCGAGGCGCGAGATGGCCTGCCGCAGCCACGGCCAGTTGCGCACCGATCCGCCGGCGACCCACCGCGAGCCGATCACGAGATCCGCGCCGTGCTGGGCGATTTGGAGCATGGCCGGCAGCTCGGCCGGGTCGTGCGATCCGTCAGCGTCGATCTCGACGACGTAGAGGTAGTCGCGCTCGAGGGCCAGGCGGAAGCCGGCGAGGTAGGCGCGGCCCAGGCCATCCTTCGCCGCCCGGTGCAGCACGGAGAGGCCGGGGTCCCCCGCGGCGAGCTGCTCAGCGAGCTCGCCGGTGCCATCCGGGCTCGAGTCGTCCACGACGAGGACGACGGCGAGGGGCAGCGACTGCCTGATTCGCCCGATCACCGTGGCGAGGCTCTCGATCTCGTTGTAGGTGGGAAGGATCACGAGAGTCTCAGCCACGGGCTTCCTTCCTGGGGGCGCGACGCGCGAGCGGGGTGAAGATCATGGCCAGCGCGAGGGTCGCGAGGCCGAGGCCGGAGACGAGCCATTCGATGCCACGGCCGATGAGCGTCGCCGGTGTCGTGGTGTGGCTGAGCGGCACGTCCTCGACCATCGATCCGGCCTGGAACGTCGGCAGTTGGGAGATCACGCGGCCGTCCGGCGCGAACATGGCACTCACGCCGACGGTGGAGGCGTTGACGACGCTGCGGCCGGTCTCGATGGCCCTGAGGCGGGCGATGCCCACCTGCTGGGCGCTCTCGTCGGTGTGGCCGAAGTCGGCGTTGTTGGTCGGCGCGATGATGAAGTCCGCACCGTCGCGCAGCATCTGGCTGATGAGCTCGTCGTCGACGATGTCGAAACAGATCGCGAGCCCCGCCACGGCACCCTTGATGGAGAAGACGTTGTCGCGGGTGCCGAACGAATAGTCCCTCGGCACCAGGTCGAACAGGCTCGGGGCAAGCGGATACCAGAACGCGCGGTCCGGGAGGTACTCGGCGAACGGCACCGGGTGGATCTTGTCGTACTGGTCGACGGCTCCCCTGCCGTGCTCCCAGAGCAGCAGGCTGTTGAAGGTGCGCCCCTCGGAGTCCTCGGTGATGGTGCCGGTGACGAGCGGCGCCTTCATCGCCCCGGTCACGTAGTCCAGGGTCTGGGCGGCGCGCTCGTTCTCGAGCGGGTTGACGTCCGACGCGTTCTCGGGCCAGACCACGACATCCACGGTCTGCCCGATGAGGGGAAGGGTGGCCTGCAGGTGGTCGTTGAGACTGTCGCCCGGCTGGATCTGCGCGAAGAGCCCCGAGTTCGAGTTGCCCTGCACCGCCGCCACCCTGATCGATCCCGCGGAGATCACGGGCCAGGCCGGGATGGCGGCGGCCAGCAGGAACGCGAATCCGGCGACGATGCCGCGCATCGTCCACGGCACGCTCACCTCGAGGAACGCCTGCACCAGCACGGCGCTGAGGAAGGCGATCGTGAAGCTGAGGCCGGAGATGCCGATCCAGGCCACGAGCGGGGCGAACGGACTGTCGGACTGGGAGAAGGCGAGACGGCCCCAGGAGAAGCCGCCGTACGGCCAGACGCTGGTGAACGCCTCACGAGCCACCCAGAGCCCGGCGAGCACCAGGGGCAGGCCGAGCAGGCGACCGGTCAGCCCCGGCCAGTAGCGTGGCACGAACCGCCAGGCGAGGGCGAGGAGGGAGGCCCCGAACGAGAAAAACACCGATTCGAGACCGGCGAGGGCGAGCCACGGTACCGGGCCCAGGTACACGGTGAGCCAGAGGATGTGGTTGCCGAAGAAGGCGAAGCCGGCCACCAGCCCGACGAGCACCGAGGGCCAGAACCGCCGCCCGCGAAGCGACAGCAGCAGCATCGCGGTGCCGACGAAGACGAGCGGCCACCAGCCGCGCCCGGGAAAGGCGAACGAGTTGACGAAACCGGAGAGGGCGGCGAGCACGACGGCGGCCCAGAGGGGCAGCGGTCTCAGGGGCCTCGGTCGCACTGGATAAGCCTAGATTGCCGCGAACACGCCGACTGACAGCGTTCTCAGGGGCCGAGCGTCGGTCACCGGGCCTCAGGCGACCGACGAGTACGCCACGATGCCACGGCGGATCGCGTCGAGGGCTGTGCGCGCCGTTCGCCCGACCTGACCGTCCGCCACGACCGAGAGCTGGTCGAGCAGGTCGATGGTTTGCTTGGTCATCCGCACGAAGTCTCCGGCGGCCAGGTCCGCCTCCCTCAGCACCGCGTCGAGCGACACCCCCTGCGCCCAGCGGTTCATCGCGAGCGACAGCCCGGTGGAGAGCGGGTTGCTCCCCGGCAGTTTGTGGTCGCGTTCGATGTCGTCGAGCCGCGCCCAGAGGTCGGTGGTCTTGTCGAAGGCGGGACGGAACGCGCCCTTCGGGAGGTAGCGGTCCGAGGCCTGGCCTTCGTCCCGGCGGGGCTCGTAGACGAGCGCGGCGGCCATCGCGGCGAGCCCGGCCGGGTCGAGGTCCTTCCAGACCCCGCGCCTCAGGCACTCGGCGACGAGCAGGTCGCGTTCGCCGTAGATGCGGCGCAGGGTGCGACCGTGCACTGTCGCGGTGACGACGCCGCGGTCCGACCGCTCCAGGTAGCCGAGTTCGAGCAGCACGTCGGAGACGCGATCGAAGATCCTCGCGACGGCACCGGTGCGGCTCCGGATCTGCTGGCTCAGCTCATCCGTCTGCTTCTTCAGGCGCCACCACCGCTCCGCCCAGCGCGCGTGCGCCTCTCGGTCGTTGCAGGCGTTGCACGGGTGCTGCTTGAGCTTGCGGCGGAGCGCGGTGAGCTGGTGCTGGCGCTTCTCCCGTTCGGCCCGGCTCTGGGTGTCCGCCCGGGCGGCACCCTTGCGTTCCACGTCGGTCAGTTCGCGTCGGATGCCGGAGTACTCGCGGAAGTCGCCGAGGTGGCAGCGCATCGCCTCCTCGTAGCCCGCGAGCGACTCCTCCTGGCTGCGCACCTTGCGGGCGAGGTCGACGACGGCGCGGTCCGCCTGGAACTGCGCGAACGAGGACTCGAGGATGTCGCGGGTGCGTTCCCGACCGAACTGCTCGATGAGGTTCACCGCCATGTTGTAGGTGGGCGAGAAACTCGAGTTGAGCGGGTAGGTGCGCCGGGACGCGAGGGAGGCGACCGCCTGCGGGTCGAGCCCGTCCTGCCACTGGATCACCGAGTGACCCTCCACGTCGATGCCGCGGCGCCCGGCGCGGCCGGTCAACTGGGTGTACTCCCCCGGCGTGATCGGCACCCTGGCCTCGCCGTTGAACTTCTCGAGCTTCTCCAGCACGACCGTGCGCGCGGGCATGTTGATGCCGAGCGCGAGGGTCTCGGTGGCGAAGACCGCCTTCACGAGCTTCTTCTGGAAGAGCTCCTCCACCACCTCCTTGAAGGCGGGGAGCATGCCGGCGTGGTGCGCGGCCACGCCGCGCTGCAGGCCCTCCAGCCACTCCCAGTAGCCGAGCACCGCCAGGTCCTCGTCGAGGATGGTTCGGCAGCGTTCCTCCACGATCGCCCGGATCTCGTCGCGCTCGGGCGCCGTGGTCAGACGCACGCCGGCGCGGAGCACCTGCTTCACGGCCTGGTCGCACCCGAGACGGCTGAAGATGAAGAAGATCGCCGGCAGCAGGTTGCGTTCGCCGAGCATCTTCACCACCGCTGCCCGGTCCATCTTGAGCTGCTCGGGACGGCCGCCGCGCGAGTGGTAGCGCCCCACATCCTTCATCTGGCGGGAACTGATGGTGCGTCCGCCGTAGCGCGCCATCTGCACGAGCTCCGGATTGACCCGGTTCGTCGCCGCGAGCCCGGACGAGTCGAACAGGTCGATGAGCTTGGTGCGCATGATCACGTGCTGGTCGAGGGGAACCGGCCGCTCCTCGGAGACGATCACCGCGGTCTCGCCGCGCACCGCCTGCAGCCAGTCGCCGAACTCCTCGGCGTTCGACACCGTGGCGCTCAGCGACACCAGCCGCACGTTCTGCGGGAGGTGGATGATCACCTCCTCCCAGACGGCCCCGCGGAAGCGATCGGCGAGGTAGTGCACCTCGTCCATGATCACGAACGAGAGGTCGCTGAGCAGGTCGGAGTCGGCGTAGAGCATGTTGCGCAGCACCTCGGTCGTCATCACGACGACCCGGGCACCCGAGTTGATGTTGGTGTCGCCGGTGAGCAGGCCGACATCCTGCGCCCCGTACTCGGCCACGAACTCCTGGAACTTCTGGTTGCTCAGGGCCTTCATCGGCGCCGTGTAGAACACCTTGGCCCGGGGATCCTGCATCGCCAGGAAGACCGCGAATTCGGCAACGATCGTCTTGCCGGCCCCGGTGGGCGCGGCGACGAGAACGCTGTCGCCGTTCTCGAGCGCGACGCAGGACGCGATCTGGAACGGGTCGAGGTCGAACGCGAGGTTGGCCCGGAAGCGTTCGAGCCTCGGGGAGCCCTGGCGGGACCTGGAGGCGGCGAAACGTTCGGCGGGAGAGAGCTGGTCGGTCATACGGTCGCCGGGCCGCCGAGTTCGGCGGTCAGGGCATCCGCACGCTTGGCCACCACGCGGTCATGCCACCAGGCGATCGCCGCGGCGACCAGATAGAGCAGGATCATCGGCACGGCGAGCAGGAACATCGAGCCCACGTCGGCCGACGGCGTCGCGATCGCGCAGAACACGAAGATGAGCAGGATGGCCACCCGCCAGCTCTTGATGATGGCGCGGGCCGAGATCACCCCGATGAAGTTGAGCAGCACGAGGAAGACCGGGAGCACGAAGGCGACACCGACGGCGAGCACGAGCTTGAGCACGAAGCTGAGGTAGTCCTTGGCCTCGATGAAGCTCGCGTCCTCCTTCGGCACGAAGGAGGTGAGGATCACCACGATGTGCGGCAGGACGAACCAGCCGGCGGCGCAGCCGGCCAGGAACAGCGGGATCGCGGAGAAGAAGAATCCGAAGGTGTAGCGCTTCTCCTTCTTCGTGAGCCCCGGCACGAGGAACGCGAAGACCTGGTACAGCCAGACCGGACTCGACACCACGATGCCCACGGTCACCGCGATTTGCAGGCGCAGGTCGAACGCGGAGGTCAGCCCCGAGTAGTTGATGATCGCGTTGTGGGCCTTCGCGATGGTCGAGATCGGCAAGCGAAGACCGTCCCAGACGAAGTCGGAGACGAACCAGCCGCCGATTCCGCCCACCACGATCGCGATCGCCGAAATGAAGAGTCGCTTGCGTAGTTCGATGAGGTGCTGGCCGAGCGACATCCGGCCTTCGTTGTTCGCGCCTCGCCTTGTGCGCGTTGCCATCGGAACGTCGACGGTCGGGCTACGGCTTGCTGTCGGACTTGGTGGCGTCCGTCGTCTGCTGCTGCGTCTCTGGCGAAGTCTGGTTCAGCTGTGGTCCGTCGACCGGCTTTGCCGGGTCCTCGCTCTTGACCTCGTTCTTGAAGATCTTCATCGACTGTCCGACGCTCTTGGCGAGGCCGGGAAGCTTGGTGGCTCCGAAGAGGAGAACGATGATGACCAGCAGGATGAGTGCGTGCCAGCCGGTGAATCCTTGGAACATGGGCGACATCCTTACGAGTCGAAATTGCCGTGACGATCAGTTTACCGCCCCGGAGGCCGAATACCTCTCAGTTGTCTTCGAACCACCGGCGAGTATTCGCATCGATCGCCGTGATCCGGCGGGCGCGGTCCAGCCGGGCGTCGCGCCTCGCCTGGCGGCGGTCCGCCGCCTGTCGCCGAACCCGGTCCCGGCGTGCGACGACCTCGGACCTCTTCTGCAGCAGCGCGAGGGTGGCGTGCTGCTCCCCCAGGGCCTCCCCGGCCGACTCGAGAAGCTCGGTCTTGGCGGCGAGTGCCTCGAGCGACTCGAAGACGGCCATCACCTTGCGGAAGAGTTGCCAGCCGAACAGCCCGAGCATCCCGAGCAGGGCAAGCCCGAGCACCACCCAGATGATGAGCCACGACCACCAGGGCATCAGTCGGCCTCGTAACGCGCGGCGCCGGCAGCGGCCCACTCCGCAACCGCTCGCCTGGCCTCCGGCGGGTCGACGACCGTGACGACTCCGGGCATGCCGGCGACGAGCCGTTTGAGCCCGTGGTAGTGCGACACCCGCACCGCGGTGCGCAGGCGTCCGTCGACCTCGGTGGACACGGCGTCGTCTGGAATGTAGTCGGCGAGCAGCGGCGCGGCGGCCGGGGCGACGTCGAGCGTGACGATGAGGTCGTCGGCCGACCCCTCGAAGAGCACGTCGGGCAGCAACACGTCGGCGGGGTGAAAGGCGATCGGCTCCGTCGTGATCTGCGGATTGCCGATGCGGTCGAGCCGGAAGGTGCGAACGGCCTCGCGGAGGTGGCACCAGCCGCGCAGGTACCAGTCCGCATCGACGGACTCCACACGCAGCGGGTCCACGCGGCGGCGCTCGTGTTCGCCGCGGGCATTGAGATAGTCGAATTCCAGCTGGACTCCGGTCGCCACCGACTCGCGGATGAGGGCGAGGGTGGCGTCGGACTCCGAGGCCTCCACAGCGACCTGGCTCGGCACCCCGGAGGCCCCGCGGGAGAGTTTGGTCATGAGCGTCGCGATGGCGCCGCGGTCCGCGTTCTCCGGCAGGGCGGAGAGGTACTGGAGCCCGGCGATCAGGGCGGCGGCCTCCCGGCCGGAGAACCGCGGGGCGTCATCGATCGCGACCAGGTTGGTGAGCACGATCTGGTCGTTCTCTTCGAAGTCGTCCCAGGCCAGGTCGAACAGGTCGCCGTGCTGGTACTGGCCGGTCTCGCCGGGGATTCCGGACACCGCGATGAGCTTCACGGCCTCCCTGATCTGCTGCGTCGGGACGCCGAAGTGCTCGGCGGCCTCCTGAACGCCGATGCGTTCGTGTTCCATGAGGAACGGCACGAGCGAGAGCAGGAAGGCGAGCTTGTCCTGCGCGTGGAGTGGAGCCTGGCGTTCAGCCACGGTGGACCCCCTCTCGTGCGTCCGTATGTTCGGCGGCAGTCCTGAGCAGCCGGGTGCGCACGGCGGCCCGCAAGACCGGAGGTGAGAGCACGAGCACCTCCGGTCCGTAGCCGGCGAGCTCGTCGGCGAAGATGTTGGCGTCGGAGTAGTGGAGTCGCAGCACGCCGTTCGCGTGGGTCTCGGTGCCGCGACGCTTGTGCAGGCGCGTCGCCGCATCCGAGTCCGGCACCACCTCGATCTCGGCGGTGTGGGACTCCCACACCTCCTCGAGCTCGCTCAGCGCGGCCTTCGTCTGGTCCACAAGCGGCGCCGGGAAGGTGGCCCCGGTGGTCGCTACCTGGCTCACGATCCGGCGCAGCAGGAACGTCTTGGTGCGCTGGGTGTCCGGTTCGAGCGCGTGCAGGTGCCAGCGGCCCTGGTGCTGCACGAGGGCGAGGGGTGCCACCGTGCGCACCCGCGCCTGCTCCTCCCCCGGCTTGAGGTAGGCGAACCGAACGACGGCGTTGCGTTCGAGGGCGGCGCGCAGCGGCTCGAACGCGGCATCCCGCACCCGCAGGCGCGGGGCGTAGCCGAGAACCGGTTCGTCGGAGACCAGCCCGAGACCCTTGAGCTTCATCACGGCGCGACGGGACTCTCCCGAGAGGGAGCCCTCTCGCCACACCATGGCCGCGAGGTTGAGCAGCGTCGTTTCCTCGGCCGAGAACGTGATGTCGCTCGGGAGCTCGTAGGCGCCGCGCGGGATCCGGTAACGCAGGTTCTGGTTGTTGCCGGCCTGGCCAGGCGATTCCACGGTCTCGAGCGGCACGCCGAGGTCGCGGATGTCGTCCTTGTCGCGCTCGAACTGCCGCTCGAGGTTGGCGTTGTCGCCGCCGACCCTGAACCGCTGGCGATAGCCCTGCACGGTGGACAGCACCTCGTTCTTCGTCAGCCCCGTCTCGGTCGCGAGTAGCGCGAGGACGAGGCTGAAGAGACGCTCTTCGACCGGGACCTTCTGGGTGCTGGATGCTGACACGAGAGAAACCCTAGTTTGGAATGAACTTGGAGACACTCGGCCTGTGTCTGCGGAGTGGGTGGACTACTTCGCTACACCCAGAATATCCACGACGTAGACGAGTGTCGCGCCGGTGGGCACCGTGGCGCTGGTGTCCGAGCCGTCGCTCGTCGCGAGTTTCGGCGGAACGACGATGAGCACCTGGGAGCCGACGCGCTGGCCGATGAGGCCCTTCGAGAGTCCGGCGACCACGCTCGAGGCGCCGACGCCGATCGCGGAGGCCTGGCCGGTCTTCCAGCTCGAGGTGAACACCGAGTTGTCGGCCCAGTTGATGCCGGTGTCCTTGATGATCACGAAGTCGCCGTTCGCGACCTTCGCGCCGTCGCCCTTCTTGAGCAGGGTGGCGCTGAAGTCTTTGGGAGGCGTCGTGTGCGGCAGGGTGATGCCGGGGGCGCCGTTCGGGGCCAGCACCACCGCGGGCAGGCCGTTGATCGGAAGCTGGTCCGCGCCATCCGCCCGGGCGGGGAAGGCGCTCTTCACGTCGATGACGTAGACGACGGCGTCGTCCTTCGCGAGGCCGGTGGAGGCCTGGCCGCCGTGGCTGTCCTTCGGGGAGCCGACGATCGCCACGCGGGAGCCGACCGTGGCGCACTGCAGCCCCTTGCTCACCGCGGGCAGGCTCGACTTGCCGATGGTGATGACGCTGCCGCCGCTCTTGGCATAGCTCGTCTTCTGCAGCACGCTGCCGTCCGCGCCGTTGAGCACGGTCACGTCGACGATCACGGGCTGGCCGTCCTGGATGGGCGCGCCCTTGCCGGCGATGATCGCGGAGCTCTGGGTGGTCTTCGTGCGCAGCGGCACCGGGAAGTCCACGGTGGGAGCCGTGCCGAAGTCGCCGGGAGCCGAGACCGCCGATGAGGCGTCGCCGGACGACACGAGGGGGTCACAGCCGTTCGAGCCGGCACCGCCCGCACACGCCGTGAGGCTGGCCAGGATGCCGAAGGCAGCGATCAGCGCTGTGGTCTTGCGCACGAATCCTCATTTCGATCGAGCTCGTGGGATGTCACAATTCTAGGGTCACGCCCGGTCACGGGTTGTCCGACGCCGCGACGGCCTGCTCGGCCGTGGCCTGGGCCGCCCGCGCGGTCTTGCGCAGGCGCTTGTCGGTGACCACACGCTCGCCGAGGGCGCCGGGGGTCCAGGCCTCGACATCCTCGTCGCTGAAGTCCGTCTTCGACGGCCGACGCTTGAGCTGCGGGAGGATCGTGTGTGGAGCCAGCCGGCGCGCGGTGAGCAGGAAGCCGGTGTGCGCCACCATGCGGTGGTCCGGGCGCACCGCGAGGCCCTCGACGTGCCAGCCGCGGATCATCGTCTCCGACGAGTCGGGGTCGGTGAACAGGCCGGTGCCGCGGATGGCCTCCGCCACCCGGGAGAGCTGGGTCACGGTGGCGATGTAGCAGAGCAGCACCCCCCCGGGAGTGAGCGCGTCGGCGACGACATCGAGGCACTCCCAGGGCGCGAGCATGTCGAGCACGACCCGGTCTACCGAGCCGTTCTCGACAGCGGTCGGCAACGACTCGACGAGGTCGCCGACCTGCACCGTCCAGTTGGTCGGCTCGGCGCCGAGGAAGCTCACGACGTTGCCCCGCGCCACCTGGGCGAACTCGTCCCGCCGCTCGAAGGAAGTGAGGGAACCGGTGGGCCCGATCCCGCGCAGCAGCCAGAGGCTCAGCGCGCCGGAACCGACGCCGGCCTCCACGACCTTCGCGCCGGGGAAGATGTCGCCGAGGCTCAGGATCTGCGCCGCGTCCTTGGGGTAGATGATCGCCGCGCCACGGGGCATCGACATGACGAAGTCGCTGAGGAGGGGGCGGAGGGCGAGGTACTCGTCACCGTTCGAGGCGGTGATCACCGAGGCGTCCGGCAGCCCGATCAGCGAGTCGTGCGCCACCATTCCGCGGTGGGTGTGGAACACCTTCCCGGCCTCGAGGGTGATGGTGTTGAGGCGGCCCTTCGGCCCGGTGAGCTGCACTCGGTCGCCCGCGCGGAACGGCCCGCTCTGCCGGCGTTCGCCGCTCACGCGACGCTCGTCTGGAGGAGGCGGAAGACGCTGGTGAGGTCGGCGAAGGTCTTGCCCTCGAGGCTGGGCCAGATCGTGTAGCCGAGGCCGTGCTCGAGCGGCGAGTGCAGCGGCACACCGATGGACACCGCGCCGGAGGCGACGGCGGAGGCGAGTCCCGTCGTCGAGTCCTCGATGGCCATGCACATCGCCGGGTCGACGCCGATGAGCTCTGCGCCCCGCAGGTACGGCTCGGGATGTGGCTTGCTGTGGGTGACGTCGTCCCCCGCCACTATGTGGTCGAACGCGTCGAACGGAATCGTGGAGACCACGTGCTCGGCCATCCGCCGGATGGACATGGTCACGAGCGCGGTGGGGATGCCGGCCTCGCGCACGGCGGCGAGCAACTCGTGCGCGCCCGGTCGCCACGGCACGCTCACGCGGATCTGGTCGAGCACGCGGTCGGTGAGGTGCTGCACGATCTCGTCAGCGCTGAGCTCCACTCCCCTGCCCTGCAGGACGGCGGCGGAGTGCCAGAGGCCGGATCCGACGAGGGTGAGGCCGTCCTCCTGGGTCCAGTTTCCGCCGAAAGACCCGACGAGATCGGCCTCCGCGCTCAGCCAGTACGGCTCGGTGTCGACGAGGGTGCCGTCCATGTCCCAGAGGACGGCGGCGGGGAGGAGTTCAGTCACGGAATCCGAGTTTAGCCGCGGGAGCGTCCTATCCTTGACTCTAAGGAAGTCGGCCAACACCAGTGCCGACCCAGTGAAGGTAGCGATTGTCTGACGCAGGAATGCTGAAAGGGCGGCTTCTGGTCGTCGCGTTCGAGGGCTGGAACGACGCCGGGGAGGCGGCGAGCGGCGCCGTGCGCACGCTCAAGGAACTGCTCGACCTGTACCCCATCGCCGAGATCGACGCCGAGCGGTTCTTCGACTATCAGTTCAACCGGCCCACGGTGGCGCAGGACGACGATGGCAACCGCGCGCTGGTCTGGCCGAGCGTCGTCACCTATGGACCGACATCCGTGCTCGCGCAGCGACTCCCCCTGGAGGGCCTCGCCGACGACGCTGAGCTGAGCGTGAGCGCCAACAACGGCTCGAACATCTACGTGCTGCTCGGCACCGAGCCCTCGCGCAACTGGAAGAGCTTCACCGCGCAGATCATGGAGACGATCACGCAGAACGAGATCTCCGGGGTGGTGTTCCTCGGTGCGATGCTCGCCGACGTTCCGCACACCCGACCGATTTCGGTGTTCGTAAGCAGCGAGAACGCGGATGTCCGGCGCGAGCTGGGCATCGAGCGCAGCACGTACGAGGGGCCGGTCGGCATCCTCTCCGTGCTGAGCGAGGCCGCGGAGAAGGCGGGGATCCCCACCGTGTCGATCTGGGCCTCCGTGCCGCACTACGTGCACAACGCCCCGTCGCCCAAGGCGACCCTCTCGATCATCGACAAGCTCGAGGAGATCATCGACGTGGTCATCCCCCGCGGCGACCTCGTCGACGAGTCAGCCGCCTGGGAGAGCGGTATCGATGCGCTCGCCAGCGAGGACGAGGAGATGGCGTCCTACATCTCGCAGCTCGAGCAGGCTCGGGACACCGTGGACTCGCCGGAGGCGAGCGGGGAGGCGATCGCGCAGGAGTTCGAACGCTACCTGCGCCGCCGCGACGGCAAGGGCGATTCCCGCGGGCCGGCCGGATCCGGCCCGAACGGGCCTGACGACCGTCGCCCCAAGGACTGACCGCGCCCGGCGCGGTCCCCAGCCATGCCCTCGTTTCGGGTGACCATGTCGATCGGCGCGCTCGCCGCCGGCACCGCGCCGCCGACGGTCGTTCCGGCGGCCGCGGCGGCCGTGGCCGAGCTCGCGACGGTCGAGGCCCAGGATCTCGCGGTGGTGAGCGGCGGCGCGCGCGTCACCGTGCGGTTCACCGGCGAGGACGATGAGCACGCGCTGCGGATCGGTCGGCACGCGGTCGAGCGCCTTCGGGAACGGGCCGAGGTGGTGTCCTGGCGGGTCACCCGACGCGTCGGCGGTCGCTGGTACCCCGTCGTTCCCTGACGCCCGCCGCAGGGAGTCACGACTCCCGCCGCGACGGCGTCGATCGGGAGTCGCGGATGCCGCAGGGATCGACCGGGCGGATCAGCCGGCGGGCAGGGAACGCAGCCGGATGCCCAGCAGCGCGTGTATCGCGGTGACCAGCGTCACCGTGCAGAGCGCTCCGCTCGCGATCCGGGCGTCGATGGCCCGGAGCGCGGACGGCGAGCCGAGGTCGTCGGCAAGCAACTCGCGGAGCTCTGTTGTTCCCTCGTCCGGGCTGCCGCTCTCGGGCTGGTCGGCGCCCGCGCGGGCGGCCCACTCGTCCCACGCGGCGAGTCGGGCCTCGGCCGTGACCAGGTGCGCATCCGTCCACTCCCAGTCCGAGCGATAGTGCTCGGAGAGCAGCGCGAGGCGTATCGCGCGCGGATCGGTTCCCTCGGCGACGAGCTTCGACACCAGCACGAGGTTGCCGAGCGACTTGCTCATCTTCTCGCCGTGATAGGCCACGAGCCCCGCATGCGAGTAGATCTGCGCGAGAGCGTGACCGGTGAGGGCCGCGACGTGTCCCGCGCTGAACTCGTGGTGCGGAAAGATCAGGTCGGATCCGCCTCCGTTGACGGTAATGGGGGTCGGCAGGTACTTGGCGGCGATCACGGCGCACTCGATGTGCCAGCCGGGCCGCCCGCGCCCCAGCACGGTGTCCCAGTGGGGCTCGCCCGGCCTCGCGGAGCGCCAGAGCACCGGGTCCAGGGCGTCACGCTTGCCCGGGCGCTGCGGGTCGCCCCCGCGCTCCGAGTTCAGCTCGAGCATCGTCGCCCGGTCGAGGTTGCACTCCGCGCCGAGGTGCCAGGGCGCGGGTGTTCCTGGATGTTGGACACCGGCCTTCTCGGCCGCCGCACTGTCGAAGTAGAGGTCTGGGGCGGCGCCCTCGCTGTCTACCGGGTAGGCGATTCCGCGGTCGAGGAGCTCTCGCACCGCCTCGGCGACCTCGGTGACGACCTCGGTGACCGCGATGTAGTGGTCCGGCGGGATGATCTGCAGCCGCTCCATGTCTGCGCGGAACAGATCCGTCTGTTCGGCGGCAAGCTCACGCCAGTCCACCCCGTCACGGGCAGCGCGTTCGAGAAGCGGGTCATCAACGTCCGTGGTGTTCTGCACGAAGTCGACCGCATAGCCGGCGTCGAGCCACAGTCTGATCAGGGTGTCGTAGGCGAGGTACGTCGCCGCGTGCCCCAGATGGGTCGTGTCGTACGGGGTGATGCCGCACACGTAGATGGCCGCGCGGCCGTCCGGTCGAGCAGTCAGCACGGAGCGGGACGCCGAGTCGTACAGTCGAGGGACGGAGCCGGTGCCGGAAAGCCGCGGCACCTCGGGTCGGGTCCAGGCTCTCACTTCAGCATTCTAGGCGAGTGCGGGCATCCCTCGAAGTCGGGGGCCGTTGAGGGCTACGGAGTCACCGTCCGCGCGACGACCCGCGCCGCCACGTCGTGCAGGTTGAGGTTGTTGTCGCGTGCGTAGGACCGAAGGATGCGGAACGCCCGGTCCATGTCAACGTTTCGGGTCTGGGCGATCACGCCCTTGGCCTGCTCGATCACGACCCGGCTGTCGAGGGCGTGCTGCAACTGTTCCTTCGCGACGCTGTTCTCGCGAAGAGTGCGTTCGTGGAGGATGCCGATGGTCGCGACATCGGCGAGACCCTGCGCGGCGGCGGCATCCTCGGGCGTCAAGAACCCCGGCTCGTTCCGGAAGAGGTTAAGTGTGCCGATCACGGATCCGCGCAGGCGGAGGGGAATGGCGTGCACCGAACGGAAGCCCTGGGAGAGTGCCTCCTCGCGGAACTCCGGCCAACGGGCGCTCGGCGCCTCGAGGTCGTCGACTTCCATCACAATTCCGGTGGTGAACGCCTCGACGCAGGGCCCGTGACCGTATCGCAACTGCATGATCTCCACGAGCCGGCTGCGCTCACTCGTTGATGCCATGACGGCGAGGTCGCCACTGTCGTCCGCGAGCATGAGCCCGGCGGCCGACGCGTCGAGCAACTCGGCGCACGCCTCTACCAGCGTCTGCAACAGATCGACCACGTCGTATCCTGCGACGAGTGTGTCTGCGAGAGTGACGAAGGTGCCAACGAGTCGCCTCTCGCGTGTCTCGGCCACCATCAGATCAGTTTACCTCCGCATCGAGGCGAATCACTGCGAAGCGCCCGTGGAAAAGTCGAGCCGCCTCTCGACGACGTCGTTCGAGATCTCCCGTACCGAACGTCCGCTCGAAAAGGCGTGCGCGCGGAGAAGCAGCGAGGCTTCGTCGGCGCTGACACCGAGTTGGGCGAGCACCATCCCGGTGGCCTGGTGCACCTCGCGCCTCGAGTGCGTCGAGCCGTCCTCGTCATCGGGGTTTTTGGTCAGCAGCCGCCGCAACACCTGCCAGCCGGTGAGCTGGGCGAGAGCCGACGCATCCGAGACCTGCTCTGCGGTGAGGTCACCAACGGTTGAAGAGTAGAGGTCGACAGCACCGATGTCGAGAGACCCGACCACGAGTGGGAAGGCGAACATTCCGTGCACTTCGCTGCCGCGGACCGCGTTGGCGAAGGCCGGCCAACTCGGCTGGGCCTCGTCCTGGATGTCGGAGTGCAGCGCGGGCCTCCGGGATGAGAGCGCCTCCCAGCACGGCCCCTCACCCAGATCGAACTGCAGCTCGTCGAGATGAGCCGCGGTGCTGTCACTCGAGCAGATCGTGGCCTGCGCCGCCCGGGTGACAAGAACCGAGACCGCCGCGCCCGTGACCGGCACCACCGACAGGAACGGCGCGCACAGCGAGGTCTTCTCGTCGAGCGAATAGATGATCGCCCGTTTAGCTTCTTCAAAGATCTCGCGTGTTACCGCCACGATTCACCCTCGCGCAATATGCTGCCCTCGCTCTCGTCCGCGGAGCTCGGGCGCTAGAGCGAGTCGCTGCGCCAAGTCTACCGCCGAGTGTGGCCGAATTACGGGTTCTAGGTGGGCTGAAGAACACCAGTCAGCAGCAGAACTACGAGCACCGCGCCGAGCAGCAAACGGTAGATGACGAAGGGCAGGAAGGAGCGCTTGGAGATGTAGTTCATGAAGAAGACGATCACGCCGAGGCCCACCACGAAGGCGATACCCGTCGACAGCGCGGTCTCGGCCGGGCCGAACACCTCCGTGGTCGGATCCTTGATGCTCTTGTAGAGCTCGTAGAACCCGCTGCCGAGCACCGCCGGGATCGCGAGCAGGAAGGAATAGCGTGCCGCGGCGCGCCGCTCGTAGCCCAGGAATAGGCCGGCGGTGATGGTGCCGCCGGAGCGCGAGACTCCGGGGATCAGGGCGAGGGCCTGCGCGCCACCGTAGATGGCGGCGTGCGGCACCGTGAGGTCCTTGAGCCTGCGCTTCTTCTCGCCGACGCGGTCCGCGATGCCGAGCAGGATGCCGAACACGATGAGCGAGATCGCGATCACCCACAGGGAGCGCAGCGTGGTCTCGATCGCGGTCTGGAAGATCACCCCGAGAATGACGATCGGCAGGGAGCCGAGGATGATGAACCAGCCCATCTTCGCGTCGGGATCATTGCGCGGGATCCGTCCGAACAGCGCGAGGAACCAGCGCGAGATGATGCGCCAGAGATCCGCGGCGAAGTAGACCACGACGGCGGCCTCGGTGCCGAGCTGGATGATCGCGGTGAATCGTGCGCCCGGGTCCGCCCCGATTCCGATGAGTTCGCCCACGATGCGCACGTGGGCGTTCGAGGAGATCGGCAGGAACTCGGTGAGACCCTGCACGATTCCCAGAATGATCGCGTTGATGAAGCTCACGGGGTCGATCCAATCGCCTGGTCAGTAGTTCAACAGCAGGTCGCTGAGGACTCGCCTGCCAAACACTAACGCGTCAAGCGGCACGCGCTCGTCAACGCCATGGAACATCGACGCGAAATCCATTTCGGGCGGAAGCTTGAGCGGGGCGAAACCGTAGCCCTTGATGCCGAGGGTGGAGAGCGCCTTGTTGTCGGTGCCTCCCGACAGCAGGTACGGAAGCACCGGGGCGCCGGGGTCGTGTCGTTTGAGGGTTCCGGTGATGGCGTCCACGAGGGGGCCAGCGAACTCCGTCTCCAGCCCGATGTCGCGGTGCATGACCACGATCTCGATGTCCGGGCCCACGATCTCGGCAAGCTCCGCGAGCACGGCATCCTCTTCGCCGGGCAGCGAACGGATATCGATGAGGGCCTCGGCCGTGTCGGGGATCACGTTGTGCTTGTAGCCCGCGGTGAGGGCGGTGGGGTTGGTGGTGGTGCGCAGGGAGGCCTGGATGAAGCGGCTCGCCGAACCCGTGGCGAGGGCCAGCTCGTCTGGACCGACGGTGAGTGGGTCGACGTCGAGGATGCGGGCCAGCTCGCCGAGCAGCTCGGTTGTGGTGTCGGTGAGGCGGATGGGCCACTCGCGCCGCCCGACCTTCGCCACCGCCTCGGCGAGCTTGGTGACGGCGTTGTCGCGCATCACGTGCGAGCCGTGGGCCGCGGTTCCCCGCGCGACGAGCTTGACCCAGACGAGCGACTTCTCTCCGGTCTGCAGCAGGTAGGCGCGGCTGCCGTTGAGGGTGATCGAGTAGCCGCCCACCTCGCTGATCGCCTCCGTGGCGCCGGCGAAGAGTTCCGGGTGGGTCTCCACGAGGTAGTGCGAGCCGAGCACTCCCCCGGCCTCCTCGTCCGCGAAGAACGCGATCACGAGATCCCGCGCCGGCCGCTTGCCCGCCTCCAGGATGTCGCCGAGCGCGGTGAGCATCATCGCATCCATATTCTTCATGTCGACGGCCCCGCGGCCCCAGAGCATCCCGTCCCTGATCTCGCCGCCGAACGGGTCGACCGACCAGTTGTCCGGCTGGGCGGGCACCACGTCGGTGTGCCCGTGCACCACGAGGGCGGGCTTGCTGCGATCTGTGCCCTCCACCCGGGCGACGACGCTCACCCGTCCCGGCTCGGATTCGAACATCTGGGCGTCGAGGCCGAGCCTTGTGAGGTGGGCGGCGACGTACTCCGCCGCATCCGTCTCGCCGTTGGAGCGGCCCTCCCCGAAGTTGCTGGTGTCGAATCGGATCAGGTCCCGCGCGATAAGCGCGGTGTCGTCGAGTAACTCGTCGGAGGGGAGGCCGGTCATGGGTCAACGCTAGCCGCGATCGTGGGGCGCCCGATCCGCCGGCACTCGCCGTGGCCGCCCCGATGTGCTTAGTTGGCCGTACCGCTTGTGCCCCGAAGAGGAGACCGATGCCCCACCAGCTCACCCCGGACGACGCCACCCACCTCGACCACGCGATCGACCTCGCCGCCGAGTCGCGGGAGCGAGGCAATCATCCGTTCGGAGCCGTCCTGGTCGCCGACGGGGTCGTGGTGGAGGGCTGGAACACCGTTCTCACCGAGAACGACCCGACCGGGCACGCCGAAACCAACCTCGTGCGGCGCGCGTCCGCGCGGCTCACACCGGCCCAGCTCCGTTCGGCCACCCTCTACACGAGCACGGAGCCGTGCGCCATGTGCGCCGGGGCGATCTACTGGGCGGGCGTGCCGCGCATCGTCTTCGCGCTCGCGGAGAGCGCGCTCGCCGAGTTCACCGCCGGCAGCGACGAGCCGACCCTGGCCCTCCCCTGCCGGGAGGTGTTCGCGCGCGGCGGTCGGTCGATCGAGGTCATCGGGCCGATCCCGAGCGAGCGCGCCGCCGAGGTGCACGCCGGATTCTGGTGATGACGCCCCGACTCCGGGGTCGGCGCAACGGGGTGCTTCGCGCGTGCTATTCTCGTGTGTCGGAGGTTCTGCAAGGGACTTTCGGATGCGCGCGGATGGCGGAAATGGCAGACGCGCTAGCTTGAGGTGCTAGTGCCCGTATAGGGCGTGGGGGTTCAAGTCCCCCTTCGCGCACAGAGGGGTAGTTCGGGCAATTGCCCGGTACTTGTTCAGAAAATGGGTCGCGACAACCGGTCAACGGTTGTCCGGCCCATTTTTCGTGCCCGGCTGAGGTCCTTTGAGTGATTCGTCGCCTCGCGCAATGGCGCGCTAACGAAGAAACGGCATGCCTGAAAGATTTCAGGAACGCCGGATTGTTCAAGTCTTGCAGATGTAGGGAATCGGTTGGAAAGCGGGAGGCTAGCCGGGCGGGTCTGAAGCGTCGTTGGCTTCGGCGGCCGGTGTCGTCGATTGCCAGTAGCTGCCCGGCAGTCGGTTGTTTTTCGGGGTGAGGGTTCGTAGTTTGAGTTGCTCTTTGTAGAAGCTCACGATTTTGCGCATGTTCTCGACGACGGTCGCGAGGGCGATGACGAGGTAGCTGAAGGTGTTGCCGCGGACGGCGCGCTTCTCGGCGTCGGCGATGTCCTCGTACTGGCTTCGCTTTAGGTTCCGGTTCACGGATTCGAGCCCGTTGCCCATGCCATTCGCGGCGCGCCAGTTGTCGCCGCCCCAGGGGTAGTACTGCTCATGCTTGAGCCCTCCGGCGTTTGGAATGTCAGCGTCCTTGCCTTCGGGTCGCTTCATTAACACGCTGCTGCCTTGATGGGCGCCGGGTTTCGCCTTCCACTTGGCGTAGTCGGGAGATTCGGTGGGGATCAGGTATCTGCGGGTCCAGTCAGGCTCCATGTGTCCCTTGGGCTTGAGTCGCGACTTCGCTCGCTGGGCGCTCTGCTGACGATAACGGTCCTCCGCCAGATCAAGTTGCTTTCTGGCGATGCTGAGAGCTTTCTCCTTGTCGGCGGGCGTGGAGGTGATGTCCTTTTTCAAGCGCTTCTTGATCGCGTCGTAGGTGTTGCCTGCCGCGAGGATGACTTTGTCAGCGTCGCGGAGAACCTTCGGCAAGGTGTCGAGGTACCAGGCGCCGGAGATCTGGACGAAGCCGCGAGGGTCGAATGCCTGTTCGCCGAGGTCGTTCTCTCGGTAGTTGAAGACGTGTTTGAACCCAAGCAGGCGCAGCGGAACGGCGTACTCGCTATAGAGCCCGTTGGAGTAGGCGCGGTCGACGATGAAGAGGTTGGCTTTGTGGCCCCTCTCCAGCAGCGAGTCGGCGATTCGGACGCCTTCGCCGACGATCGCTCCGGGGATGTGAAAGGAGATGCCGACGGTGAGGAGAGGGAAGCGTTCTTCCTCTTCGCGGTAGTTCGCGGTCATACGGGCGATTTCGATCTCAATCCCCCAATCCCGCTTGCCCTCAGGGGTTCCCTTGTAATTACTGCTCGGGTCGGCTTTGTTGAATATCACGGCGTCGAGGTGGGTGACAGCGCCATGGCTGCCCTCTCGCCGGTACCATCCGCCATCGGGGTTCGCTGTTCGACGATCGCCCTTGAGGTTCTTCGCTGAGCGGTTCCCGGTCTTTCCATGGAGGCCGGCGAATGTCGCGTCAAGGCAGACGTTGCCGTCTGAGCGGTCTCGGAGTTCTTGAGGTAGGCACAGTCGGGAATTACCCATGCAGCACTCACACGAACCCCCTTTGTCTTGTTCGAGCATGGCAGACCTGCCGAGATCTGCCGTGACACACTTCGCCGTTTACGGTCGCTCGTGCGCCACCCGACGAATCGCCTCGGCGAGTTCGTGAAAGCGCAGCGGCTCACTCTGCGCACCTATCTTTTTCACGGTGGACAACGCCATTCCATCTTGCGCGCTGGCCGAGACCCGTTCGTTGGACGCTACGTAGAACTCCCACTGGCCAACGTCAAGCGGGTCGTAGGTGCTGTGAGTGATTGCGTTCTGCACGCAGAAGACGTAGACGTCGGCGTTGTAGGTGCGTTCGCCGGAATAGCCGCCATCGGGTGTGAAGAGTTTCGCCCGAAGTCCTGAAAACGCGATTTTAGAAAGGGTTCGCTGATCCCAAGATTGTAGGTATGCCGAGGACTTCACCTCGATGGTGACTCCCTGCCAGTCCAAGTCAAACCCTGCCCACTCGACGCGCTTAGTCGAGATCCCGAGAGCAGTGGCCACGATGAACTCGGCCAGATATCCCCGCGCGTTATTCATCCGCAAATCCCCGAGCGCAAACTGCCAGAAACTCACCACCGACTTCTTCATCCCGGCGAACTTCTCAGTTCCGTCCAGGGGATCGTTGTCGATCGGCACTAACCAGTCCTCGTCCGAAGCCATTGGAGAATCATGTCACCGAGTCGCGACCGAGTCGGTGTGGTGGCACCAGGAAGCGCGGAATTGCCATTGAGAAGGATCTCTTAGGCGAAGATACTGTGGTGACGATTTCAACCGGCCCAGCAGACGGCCTAGCCCCCGGCGAGCGGTTCCTTCACACCTTTCGAGAGCTCGAAACTTGGATGCGCCACACCCTGAAAAGGGACGAGAGCTACGCCTACGGACGAATGGTCAAAGACTTGCACCAAAGGGCAGCAATCACCGAGGCACAAGCACAGCAACTCGTCACTTTCGGATACCTGCGCAATGCTCTCGCTCACTGGCAAACCGATTCCGATGGCACCGCGATCGCCGATCCTCGCCCAAACACACTCGCAGAATTTCAGCTCTTGGCAAGCAGAGTCATGGAGCCCGTTCTTGCCACGAGAGCTATTGGTGAGCAGAAAGTACGAACGCTCAACATTGACGACCGAATCGAGGATTTCCTGACCGTCGTCAGAGAGCACAACTACTCGCAAGTACCGGTGATGTCCTCAGGCGCGTACGTCGGCATCCTCACCGTGGGCGCTGTCGCGCGGTGGCTGGCGGAAAAGTCCTGGCAGGGGCCGGACGATTTTCGACGCGTCCCCATCAGCTCCGTGTCTCTTCGAGAGCTTGAGGATCCGGAGTTCACAGAACGCCCTCCGTCCCTCACCGCCCCCGAGGCGGTGTCCGCATTCAACGCAGAAGCCAACGCCGGCGCAATCGCTGGAATTGTGGTCATCGATCGAGACGAGGGAGACGATCGCGTGGTGGCGATAATCGTCCCCTGGGACATACCTGCCCTCATAAAAGCAACCTGATCTGACCAACTGAGATTGACACCAGCGGTGGCCTTGCTCCGCTCACGTGACAGGTTGTGGCCAGGTGACCGTAGCGGCCAGGTGAGCATCTAGGTTTCGGGAGCACGAAGCGCGCGGGCCGGCCGATCACCGATAGCAGCACTTATGACCACATTTGCGAAAGGTCACGGGCGAGGCCCAGCGCGCAGGGCTTCGTTGGAACTAAGTCTGCGGGGATGAGCCCGGGAACTGCTCGGATTCGAGTGCGCTTTAGTATGTAGACCGGGTCCAATTGGCTGTCCAAGACCCGTCGTCGTGCATCTCGAAGTGGTAGCCGATGATGTTCTGCGACCACAGGACGACGATCTTGCAGAGGTCCGTCAGCACAGCAGTGATCTCGTCAACTGTCATGGGTTCGTCTGCGGGCTCAAGCCGGTCGAGGTTCAAAGCCCATGCGTCCCAAATTTCCTCTAGGTACTTGTCCCAGCCTTCCGGCAGTGGGTCGGGTCGCAGTCCCTTGGTGATCGCGCCGCCAGTGCCCAGTTCGGCCCCGAGGTACGTCATTACTCGTATGAGGTCGTTTACAGCGTTTGAACTGCGCAACGTCGCGGCTTCGCCGTTCGTTAGGCGGAGGACATTCGATTCCGTCAGCTCTTTTCTCATGTGCGCGATCGTGTCGCCGATACTCTCGACGTTTGAGGACGGCGAGGGTGCGGTGCGGTTCGTCATCTTCTCGATGCGGAAGTCATCAATGTGAGCGGCCAGATGCTTCCGCCACGCCCGCTCTGTCTTGGTGCCGGTGGCGAGTTCTTGGAAGGCCTCCGAATCCTCGCCGCGCTGATGAAGGATCGCGTGACCGGACTCGTGGATGGCGAGATGCGCTCCGATGCTGTGCATGTACTCGACCAATTCCTCCGCAGAGGAAACCTCGAACGCGGGCATGAAAGACCACGCGCCAATCACGATGTCATAAGTCCCGTCGTGCGCGCTGATGGTCCGTGCGCCAACTTCGCCAACACCCCTCTCGATCGTGTAGCCGTTGTCTTCTTCGCGGTGCTCGATCGCGTTGACGCTCGCCACAACATCTCCGCTAATCGTCAGCCGCCACATGCCCGGGTCAGGCAGTTGCAAGAGCAGGCCGGCAACGAGTGTCCTCGCCAGCCCATGGTTGTTCAGGACGGTTACGAGGGCGTTAGCGAACTCGTCGTCCAGCACGTCGAAGTGCTCGATGTCGACTCGGTACTCGGGCTCGGGCTCTGGCGTCACAGTCGGGTCCTGATTCGTCATCCAACGAACGATACAGCCCGCTTCGACTAGGGAGTTGTTCGTGCGCTTCGAGAGTCGTTCTACTCCGCACGGCGCCTATCAAGTCAGATGGTTTTCGCTGCAATCCCATGAACCATTTCTGCACGATCCTTTTGGCTCCCCCGCCCGAACATTACAAGCATTGCGGGATCACGAAGGTGTAGCACCAACTGTCAGAGGTGCGATCAGTCACGGAGTTCAGAAGCCAGCGCGGCGCTTAAGGGACGCACAAGCCACCGGTGCCCCAGAACTGGCCCGATGGCTTGGTGGCGGTGACCTTGACTGGAGACGATGACGCCGGGCGTATCGAAGTGACGATCCACGGGCAAGGCACTATCTGTACTCGACGATCGCCAGCGAGCTCATCAACCTGCTCGTTGCACCGTTCGAGGGGAGCCGTCAGGCCGACATCGCGCTGTCCAATCCGCCTTCGACATCTGGAGCAGGTCGCGAGCGCACCGGCTTCCGATCCGCTGGCGGCACCGGCTCGTCTGGCACATGCACCTGGTGCGCGATGTTGTTCAGATGCGGCTCCGCTCGAAGTCGCCCATCCCCGAGATCCGAGAGCTTCACTGACATGAGCGTGTTCTGCGCAGCGCCAAGAGTGAGCGTATCCCCACCGATCACGGCGGTTAATGGCTCGATCGTCGCGAGCTGGTAGTGCTCGTCCGAAGCGATCGTGACGGAACCTTCGGTTTCGAACTCCATCGTTTTCCAAGTTCCGACAACTGTCTGCCCGCCTAAAAGCTTGGCCGCGCGGTGGACGGTCTGGGCGTCGCGTCCGGTCACGGTCGTCAGATCGGGTACGACAATCAACGTCGAAGTATGAGCTTGAATGGCAGCAAGAGCCTCGATGTACCGTGCGAGGAACATCGGGAACGGTGCCTCAACTTCGGGGATGACCTCGAAGTCGTGAAATGCCCCGTACTTTCCTGCAACCTGAAGTCGGTTCGGGTGTGAAAAGCTCGCCAGGAAGTGGACGGCCAAGGCGACCTCCGCCGCCTCGCGGCCGGTCGGGTCGTCGAGGGAAAAACTGAATACGCCTGATCGGTCCGTAGCGTCGAGCTTTCCATCTATTGACAAGATCCCTGACGCATCTTGGCCCTGAATCCAGGCGCCAGTGCGGTCGAGCCCGGTCGTGGAACTCAAAGAGAATCGCAGTTCTGCCAGCACCGAGCCGTCGGGGGCGCTAATGCGATACCGGCTCTCATACTTCGTTCCCCCGCTGGCCGGCAAGATGCTTGCGGTCGCGTTGTCGAACGATCCACCGAGCCCACCGGGCAGGTCCGCCTCAATGCTGACGCCGGCAGTCAGCGGCTTGCCGTACTTGCGCCAGTCGTCGAACGCCTCCTGCTCCGCGCTCCCCGGTTCGAATTGAAACTGGACTGTGATCGGGATCGGTCGCTCATTCAACGCCTCCGCGAACCGTTCGAAGATGCGGAAAGTGATGCACATTCCGCCGGGTGCGATCTCCTGTGCTGCCGCGATCAGACCTGTCTCCTCGGGCAACTGCGGGGCCGCGGGATCAACACTGAACCCGTACCGGAAGTGCGGGTCGCCATCGAGCACCCGAGCTAGCCTAGATAGGTGCTCGCGCAATTCGTGCGGCTCCACAATGGATGTACTGGGAGCTTCGGTACCGGCATTGGGGAGAATGACATCGCGCTGGAGGATCTTTGCGACCTCTGCCACAGCATCTTTGATTCGCTCACTCCCACCGTGGAGGTAGTACTCGGCAACGAACCAGAACTTGCTCGCAAGAGCCTCACAGTAGGTCAATCCCTTCCACTCGATGATCCGTCCGGGAGCCCCGCGCCATGCTTCGATGACGTCCATCTCTCTTTCCGTCAAGCCAAGCTTCTCGTTGGATGACATCCGGGAAATAACGTCATCGGGCATCCCGGCAAACCAGTCGAGCGCGTTCTCGATGGTCGGGTCCAGCGGCATTGTTAAGTACCAGTCTGCGAGCGGGATCGCTCGCCGAACCAGGCCAACCAATACCCGCTGGAAGGAGTCTTCGATCTGCCGCTTCTGCGAGGCATCCAGGTTCACGGCGAACTTCTTGATCTGATGAACATCCGCGAGCGAAGAATCACCAGGATGAGGCACAAGGACGTCGATGCCGAAGTCGCCCTGCGACGGTCGAATTCGCGTTGCACGGGGATGCTCATTGAAGATGAGCATCGAAACGACGGTCTCGACGTCGTCACCGCTCAGCGCAGCCCATTCGATTCGCGCCACCTACGACCTCCTTGTCGTTCCCAAAACGGCGGCTTCTTCCTCGACGCTCAGAACTCATGACCTCTTTCTCCAAGACTATCGAGCATCACTGAGCCCCTGAGGGCCGGAAGCCGACCTCATCACGTGGGGCACCGGATGCGAGTGACGGTCTGCGACGCTCGGCTATGTGGCTGATTTCATTGCGTGGCTGGAGCCGCAAATGGTGGTCTTGGGCGCCAAGTTGGGACCGGATTCTCAACATTTTCGCGTACTTGCGCAGCACCCTTCCGGACACTCAGCGGTCAGGGCCATTGCTTCTTGGCGAAAGCCTCTCCAAACCGAATTCCCCGGGATGCGGCCAGCGCTGACTTGAACTCCAAATCGAGCTTCGTTGCGCGAGGCGCGAGAAGCACAGCCTTCCAATAATTGTTAAGAGTTCAATTTGGGCGATCACGCCGTGGAGTCACCGAGGTCTGCGCTTTCGTTCCTCGGCAGTTGCTCACGGCTGATGCTGGTCAGCAACCGTGGAAAGTTTCTCGCCTTTCGACCCTCGATGTGGGGCATTCGAGGCCCGTTCGCAATTGGTACTGTGAGCAAATCGACCGGAGGACAGATGCTCACCCAGCTACAGATCCGCGTGCTGCTCGGCCTGTCCGTCTTCGTATTTTCCCTCACTGGCTGCTCGTCCACGTCTGACATCGAATATGGGAGCGATGCCGCCAACGACCCGCCGGACAGCTACGAACAGTCCGATGAACAGGCCCAGGATGAAGCGGATGCCTACTTGGACCAGCAGCGATCTGAAGACTTCGCCGCGGCCGGGTGGCGTTGTACGTGGGATCCGACGATGAATGACAACTGGCACGACGACTACGTCTGTTCTAACGGCACAAGCTACGACCGTCCGAACCTGCTTCCCGGGGATTCGTTCGTCGAGCGGTGGGAGATCGACGCCGCCGCGGCCGACTACGAAGTGAGTCTGAACCGCTGATCGGGCGCGGATGCTCTCGTCTTCCCGCATTGGACTTATCGGGGTTGGCCAGGCGGCACTCCTTTTCGAAACTGGCGCTCCGTGGCAAGCCTCCGCGGTGCTGAGGGTTGATCGACGGGTCCGGCCCGAGTTCATGCGGTGGGGCATCTCAGCGCAAGCCCCAATGGCACTGCCTCTGCGACACACTTTCGGCCTCGCCCCCGTTATGGGGTTCGTAGCGCGCGGGCGCGAAAGATAGCGTCAAGCAGATGGGAGTTCGACTTGTCTGATCCAGCGGCACGGCCGCCGAAGACCATGCGTCTTCGATACTCCGGCCACTGCGTAGTGTGCGGAATCGAATTGCCTGGCGGCACGATTGCGGTTTACAGCAGCAGTACCAAGAGCGTGACCTGTCTGGTGTGCCAGGCACCAGGATCCTCGGTTGTTCCTCAATCGCAGGGGCTGGATGTGCCAGCGAAGCTCAATGACGTGGAGGACTCACTAGCGGAACTGGTTCTGGAAGAGTCAGAGGTGTTCGTCGGGGTTGCTGGCGGATCGGCTCAGCGCGAGTATGAACGACGCAAGGACAAGCGTGAGTCACTCATTCGCGAGGCTCACCCGCGCATCGGTGGCCTCATCCTCGCTTTGAGCGATGACCCGCAAAGCACAAAGGCGTGGGCCACCGGCGCGCAGGGTGAGGAGCGACTGGGCCGACAACTCGATGCCGTCGTACAGGCGGGTATTCACGTTCTTCACGACCGCCGCATCCCCACCACCAAGGCCAACATCGATCACATTGTTGTCTGCCCTTCGGGCGTCTTCGTCATCGATGCCAAGAAGTACCAGGGGCAACGCCCCAGCCTTCGAATCGACGGCGGTTGGACTCGCCCGCGCACGGAGACATTGATCATCGGATCGCGAAATGGCACAAAGCTAGTCGACGGCGTGCAAGAGCAAGTAGACCTCGTCCGGGCGACGCTCGAAGCCAGCGGCCTCAACGAAGTGCCGGTCGGTGGAATGCTTTGCTTTGTCGAAGCCGATTGGCCCCTTTTCGGCGGCGATTTCACGATTGCCGGGGTGGGTGTGCTGTGGCCAAGGAAAGCAACCAGCCACATTGGGCGGCCCGGCGCCATCGATGCGGTAACGGCGGCTCGGATCCATCACGTCCTCGAATCTTCGTTCCCGCCGGCGTGAGCTCGTCAATTTCGGTTCCGAGTCCGTCACGCTCGCAGAATCTGAATGCTCGGTCCATTGCGCCGCCGGACGCCGTATTCATTGGGATGCTGGCGTCCTGCTGGAATTTTCGGGGTTTCTCGGTGGAACGACTTTTCCACCGTTCGAAATCCGACGCCTCTGATCAGGGCTTTTGTATTCTCCGAATCACCCACAGAGGGGTAGTTCGGGCAATTGCCCGGTACTCGTTCAAAAAATGGGTCGCGACAACTGGTCAACGGTTGTCCGGCCCATTTTTCGTTCCCTAAAGGCCGCGGTCGGCAGGGTTCTCATGATTAGGCGCGGAGCAGTTCGGTGAGAGCGGGATTATCGATCTCGGCCCCCAGCAGCCGAGCGGCCCGCCCCGCAGTCGAATTTCCCAGCGCCTCGGCGTGAAGCAGCGAGCGCACCGAGAATTCCTTCATCCCAGTTCGTGATGCAAGCGACTCCAACGACCTCACCCAGGATTCGGTGTCAGGGTGCCCATGACGCAGGCCGAGCGAGCATTGGGCGTCGAGAATGTGCGCGTCGAGCCAGACGTACGGATCAGCGAGCCGGTTGGACCTGATCCGCGCGTCGGCGAGGATCTCGAATGCGCGCTTCGATTCGCCGGCGGCCTCTGCGGCTAGCGCGAGTCCTCGGGCCGAGATCCCCTCCCAGCAGGGATCTCCGAGCTGACAGGCCCGCGCAAAGGCTTGATCGAGATACCCGGAGGCCTTGGCCGGGTTGGATCTGCCCAGTTCGACTTCGCCGCGCAACGCCTGGGGCCACGGCAGGAACGCTAGCCAGTGACTCCGTTCGCTCAGCTCGAGTGAGAGTTCGAGATAGTGAGCAGCCGCATCGAAGTCGCGCCGGATGAGGTGAACGCGACCATGCATCGACGCGGCGAAAGCTTCCATCCGTACTTCGCCCGCAGCGCGCGCCGCTCGAAGAGCCTCCTCGAGATGGGCGGCGGCTTCGGAGTAGTTGCCGCGGTCGCTCGCGATTGCACCAAGGTACATTCCGGTCTTGGCCACGGTCGCTGGGGCATCCGAACCCGTGCCCAGAGCACGGGCTTCGGTCAGCCACAGCTCCGCCCGGTCATAGCGTGCCCTGAGGAATCGACATACCCGATCTCCGCGCGGGCGTCGGCCGCCAGTCCGAGCTCTCCGGCGGTCATGCTCACCTGTTCGGCGACGTGCAGCGCAGCCACGCCCTCTTCATCCTGGCCTCGCAGGGAGTGGATGTGAGCCTCGCTGAGGGCGAGGCGGGAGGTCACTCTAAGCAGGTCGTGGGAGCCCGCGTCCGCCATCGCCACGCCGGTGCGCAGCGACTGGACGCCGGCCTCGATAGCTCCCGCACGCACCGCCGCCAGGCCCGCTTCGACGGTCGCCGCTACCGAAGCGGCGTCGGTCGGGCCGTCGATACGAATCCTCCGGGCGCGCATGGCCGCCTGAACGGCAGGCCCAGGGGTCACTCCGAGTTCCGCTTGGAACAGCTCGGTGCAGGCAGCGAATTGGCGCTTCGCGGCATCGTCATCCCCGGCGAGGCGATACAGCCTGATCAACAGATCTCGAGGCCTACCGCTCGTTCGGCGTGGGGCAGTGGGGTGTGGAGCAGGTGTTGTTCGACGCCGGCCCCGAGTACTGGACGCATCCTCGCGCGATCGGAGTCGAATTCCGGGAAGAACGGCGTCAGCAGGGGCGGGCGCCCGTGGATGATCCCTGGCGTGCGACAGCCGAGTTCGTCGTCGGGGTCAACGGCCTGGTCAGGCTGGCCTACGACTACCAGTATTGCGAGGACTTCCCGGATCCGCGGGTGCTCACGACCGCTGCCCGGCTGAGCTGACGGCGGAGAAAGGTACCTTCGGATGCGCCGGAAAATCCAGCCTGCGAACGGCGCTACTCGGGCGCCGGGAGAGCCATCACGGCGTCGCGGGAGTGACGGTTGCCTGAAAAGCAACGTTGGGGGCGCACCCCTCGATGGGCGCGAACCCTGAGGCGCGAACAAGGAACGCGGCCGCTTTGTCCCAGAGTTCCCACCGGCCCCATTCCGAATCGGAGGTGATGTCGGGTCCGGCGTGAGCCTCGAAGACCTGCCCGATCCTGCGGATGAAGCCGATCACCCGATGGTCGAGCTCAATTTCGTAGGTCGAGTTGCCGACGAACACCACGATGGTCTGGAGTGTGGTGATCTTGCCGCCCACCCCCATCCCCCGAAGTGGCGTGCTTCCCAGGGCCAGGGAGCCAGGCGCACAAGACAGTAGGAACGGCCACGAACCCTTCCTCGTCTCGCCCTCCGAGCGGGCACGGTCGCCGGCCTGTCCCCTCGCCTCGATCGATCTGCCCCCCCCCGGATCCCGCCCCGACTCCGGGAGGACGTGGCCGATCGCGCCCGGGCTGGTGGTGGGGTCACCCGCGCTACGAGGAGGGACGGGCGCCGCGCGCGATCTGGATTCGCGCTCAGAAGCGGAAGGGTCGACCAGAAAATCGGACACGGGGACTCCCGCCGGGGAAAATCGGCACCCCAACCACCGGAGTAACCGGGGTCTGGGGTGACTCCCGACCAGCATAGGCGCCCCCTTGCGGGGGCGCCTAGGAATTACTCCCCGCGTCAGTGACCACTCCCAGCTGGCCCGGTGAATCTCGATGTGCGGTGCACCCGCACATCAGCACGATGGCCACCGCACAGGAGGCCGCGGCGAAGCACGACTTCACACTCGCTCGAGAACTCAGCACACCCTGAAGGTAGCGAGAAAAGCAGGGGCGGCGTACGGGGGCCGCGGAGATCATCCTTCGGAGTCCTCGGAGCCTCGGCACTCGGCCCGTTGCACATCCGTGCAGCGAGAACGTCGAGCTCAACGGCATCGGCGTCGACCGAGGCGACAGGAATCCCGTCATCGCCCGCCTTCAGTGCATCGAAAAAACGCCGGTGAACCCGCGGCTATTGACTCGTGGTCAACGAATCGCCGCGCCGGCGCGAGGTTCCGGGCGGGGTGTGCACGTTCTCCCAATATCCGCTGTTTCCCAGTGCGCCGTGGCTGTCTTGGTCTCAGCCCCGGGTCCTGGACGACCCGGGAGAGCCTCAGGACGGGGCCCCTCTTTAGGACAATGACGACTGGAGACATGATGCACATCCGCACACCGCGAACTTTGTTCGCGACCGTTGCCGTGGCCACACTCGCGCTCACGTTCGCCGCGAGCCCCGCATTCGCCGACACCACCAACGTGAACCCGCCCGGATCCAATGACTTCTCCTGCAAACCGTCCGCCCTGCACCCGCAGCCGGTGATTCTGGTCCCCGGCACCTACGAGAGCATGGCCAAGAACTGGGCCGTGATGTCACCGATCCTGAAGAAGGCGGGCTATTGCGTCTTCTCGCTGGACTACGGCGCGGAGGACGGCGTGCCGGCCTCCGGGCCGATCGCGGATTCCGCCGCACAGCTCGGCAGTTTCGTGAATGCCGTCCTCGGCGCGACCGGAGCCAGGCAGGTCGACCTGGTCGGCCACAGTCAGGGCGGCATGATGCCGCGCTACTACATCAAGTTCCTCGGCGGCACAAAGACGGTGCATTCTCTGGTCGGCATCGCCCCGTCGAACCACGGCACCACGCTCACGCCAAACCCGCTCAGCTATGTGCCCGGCGTGTCCACCGGCGGGGATGGCGTCCCTTCGACCGCGCCGATCCCCGGCGGCCCCACCACCACGGAGATGTCCGGTTCCGTGGCCTTGGGCGACTTCAACGCGGCGGCCTCCGATCAGAGTGCCGGTTCAGCGTTCCTCAGCAACCTGAACGCCGGCGGCGACATCCAGGGTGACGTGTTCTACACGACGATCGCGACGACCCACGATGAGGTCGTCACCCCGTACACGAGCGAGGGCCTGGCGGGGCCGGCTGATCAGGTGACCAATGTCGTGATTCAGAACTTCTGCGCGCTCGACCCGATCGAGCACGACCAGACGCCCAACGACCCGGTGGTGCAGCAGCTCGTACTCGCTGCCCTGAGTAACGCGACCGGGCCGTTGTCGCCGAGTTTCAGCCCGAACTGCCTGTAGCCCGCAGTCGCCCGGGACGATGAGGGCTTGGGGGTGCACCGACGATCTCGCTCGCGCCGGTGCACCCACATCACCCGGCAATCCTCGTCCCTGCAGCCCGTGCCAGTCGCGGCCGGCATTACTGTGAGCATGTGGACTCTTCGCGGACGAGGCGGTTTCGGACCTGGATGCTCCTGGGCCTTGTCGATCAGAGCGGTGTGCATGTGGGGCCGTATGCGAAAACGGTCGAGAAGACGCATCCGTGGTGGCGGGTGATGTGTTTGACGGGTGTGGACTACTTCTCCACCCTCGGGTACCAGCCGGCAATTGCGGCGCTGGCTGCCGGTCTGCTGTCCCCCATCGCCACGGTCGTGTTGGTCGTGTTGACTCTCGCCGGCGTCCTTCCCGTGTATCGCCGGGTCGCAGAGGAAAGTTCCCACGGATCAGGTTCCATCCACATGCTCGAACGGTTGCTGCCATGGTGGAGCGGCAAACTTTTCGTGTTGGTGCTGCTCGGGTTCGCGGCCACCGATTTCATCATCACCATCACGTTGTCGGCCGCGGATGCCGCGGCGCACGCGGTCGAGAACCCCTTCGTCCCCTCCTGGCTGCACGGGAATGAGCTTCTCGTCACACTTGTGCTCGTCGCGTTGCTCGGGGTCGTGTTCCTGCGGGGTTTCAAGGAAGCAATCGGGATCGCCGTGGTGCTCGTTGTCACCTACCTGGCGTTGAACCTTATCGTGGTCATCGTCGCGGCCGCCCATGTCGCCGGGCATATGGCGGTCATCACCGATTGGTGGGGTGCGCTTACCGCACAACACGGGAATCCGCTGATCATGGTCGGTATCGCGCTGCTCGTCTTCCCCAAGCTCGCCCTGGGCCTATCGGGGTTCGAGACCGGCGTCGCCATGATGCCGCAGGTAACCGGGCGCCCGGATGACACCGAGGAGAACCCGGCGGGTCGCATCCACGGGACAAAGCGTCTGCTGACGACCGCGGCAATCATCATGAGCTGCTTCCTCATTGCCACCAGCACGGTGACCACCCTGCTCATCCCCCAGAAGGCGTTCCAGGCGGGTGGGCCGGCCAACGGTCGCGCCCTCGCCTATCTCGCCCACGAATACCTCGGTCCCGCGTTCGGGACCGTGTATGACATCAGTACGATCTGCATCCTCTGGTTCGCCGGCGCTTCGGCAATGGCAGGCCTGTTGAACCTCGTACCGCGGTACCTCCCGCGCTACGGCATGGCGCCCCAGTGGACCAGGGCGGTCCGTCCGCTCGTGCTCGTCTTCACCGGAATCGCGTTTCTCATCACCATCGTCTTCGACGCCAACGTCGACGCGCAAGGCGGCGCGTACGCCACGGGCGTGCTGGTTCTGATGACGTCCGCCGCCGTCGCCGTCACCCTCTCCGCCCGTCGCAAACGGCAAACGTGGCATGCCATCGGGTTCGCCGCGATCTCCCTCATCCTGCTCTACACGACGGTGGTGAACGTGATCGAACGACCCGACGGGGTTCGCATCGCCGGGTTGTTCATCCTCGGCATCCTGACCGTGTCGATCATCTCCCGCGTGCGCCGCTCGTTCCAACTTCGCGCAACCTCCGTCGTCCTTGACGCGAACGCCCTCGATTTCGTCAGTCAGGATGCTGAAGAGCACGCCGCCATCCGCATCATTTCCCACGAGCCGGACGGCGACAGTGACGACGAATACCAGAAGAAGAGCCGCGCGATGCGCCTCTACGACCACATCCCCGAACGCTCCCCCATCATCTTCCTCGAGGTGCACCCGGCGGACTCCTCCGACTTCGAGGAGGACCTGGTCGTCCATGGCGTCGCCAGACACGGATACCGTGTGCTCGAAGTCGTCAGCGCGAACGTGCCGAACACCATTGCGGCGGTGCTGCTGGAAATCCGAGATCAAACCGGAATTGTGCCCGAAATCTATTTCCAGTGGACGGAGGGCAACCCTCTGTCGAACATGTTCCGGTTCCTGATCGTCGGCGTTGGCGAGGTCGGGCCCGTGACACGCGAAGTGCTGCGCACCACCGAGCGCAATCCCAAACGCCGCCCAGCAGTGCATGTGAGCTGAGCAACGCGCGTTCGGCGGTCGTTCGCAGGGGCCTCGCGCGCGAAGGCGTATCGCGTGACGACAGTCCGTTGACCGGCCGATCCCTCTCCTGCGGTGAGGAGAGTCCCCCGATTCGAGAGCCGACTCACTGACTGGGCCGTGTCGCTGCGTCTCTCCACATCGTGAAGATCGTGGGCCCGTCGCCGGGCAGTTCGAACGAACCAATCACCTCGAATCCGTATCTTCCGTATAACGCTACGTTCGCCGGGTTGCTGGCCTCCAGATAGGCCGGCATCCGAAGCTCGTCGATCCGGCGCAGGTTGGCGGCCAGGAGGGCGAGCCCATATCCGCGCCCGCGGTGCTCGGAGCTCGTGCCCAACAGACTGAGGAAGAAGTGCAGCACCTCTCGAGGGTGGGCCCGCTCGAACAGGTCGAACGCCTCGAGCACGGGAGAGGCATCCGCCCCCAGCATCTCGACGATGGTCGCCTCCAGCGATGCATCCTGCTCGGGCGACAGGTCGGTTCCCTCTGGGGGGATCCAGACCGACGCGGCGGTGTTGTCCCGGCTCAGCCACACCCACGGGTAGCGCAGGGCGCCGTCGACGAACAGCCCCCACAGCCGCCTGTGCTGCTCGGATCTCAGGGCCGGATCCGGAAACGCCCAACTCCACGCCGGGTCGTCGTGGAACGCACTGACAAGAATCTCGACGACGACATCCCGGTCCTGCGAGGTCGCGACACGGGGACCCGTGACTTCTGCCGGCATGCACTGACTCCAACCCTCTGCAACTTCGGCCAGCGTACAACTCAGGCGTCCGGCGCGGGTGGCCAAGTCTTCGGCCCGATCTTTGGCGTCTGACGCGGTCGTCCTGCGGGGCTCGTCGCGCAGGTCATTCACCCGGGCGCCCACCGAGCTCTCAGCGGGGTCTCGACGAATCGCCAGGACAGGTAGGCGACGCCTATCAGCGATGCGAACCAGGCGACGCCCCACCAGCTGTGAATGGGGCTGAGGTGCACGATGGAAGCGAGAACGAAGATGGTGAGCAGGTTCCACAGATAGATGCCGTAGGACAGTTTTCCGACGAGGACCACCGGGGGCCAGGAGAGGATGGCCGCCACCCGGCCCGCCGGGGAGGTGGCCATCCAGAGAACGAGTGCCGCCGAGGCGAGGGCCGCCTGGCCGAAGGCCCCCTTGTCCATGTGGACGAGGGCGTCGCCGGAATACGGCCAGACGAGGGCGACGAGCGCGAGCAGACCGAGCGGCCCGGCAATGCGACCGGCCATGCGCAACGCCCGGCTTCGCGGCCAGCGGACGAGTACGAGGGCCAGGAGCGCGCCCAGAAGGAGGGCGTCGGCGTTGGTGTCTGGGGCGAAGTAGAAGCGGTTGTGGCTCATCCCGTCGGAGATCAGGAACGCCCGCAGGGCCCAGCAGCCCACCACTCCGGCGACGAGAACCGTCACGGCCGCCGCGAAACGGTGCCACCGGGCCAGGAGGATCAGGGACATCGGCCAGACGAGGTAGAAGAGCTCCTCGACTCCGAGCGACCAAGACCATTGGAAGTAGTGGCCGACGCTGCCGTTGCCGAAGAAGGGCTGAATGAGATCCGTGGTGAAGGTGAGACTGCCGATGATGCCGCCCCAATACGAGGCGATCGGTTCCCTCCTGATCGCCAGCCAGAGGCAGGTCGCCGCAATCACGACGATGAGTGCCGGCACCAGGCGCGCGAACCGGCGGCCGTAGAAACGGGCCAGCCGGATGCCGCCGCTCCTGTCGTGCTCCTTGAGCAGGAGGCCCGTGATCAGATAGCCGCTGATCACGAAGAACAGCGTGACCCCGTGGTAGCCGTCGAGGCCGGGAATCCCGGCGTGCTGGGCGACAACGGCGAGGATCGCCACCGCCCGCAGGCCGTCCAGGGCCGGGTTGTAGGCGTGCCCGGCCGGGGACTTCGCTGCCGCGACACTGGGGGTAGACATCCGCCGACGGTAGCCGCGGTACCTGAGGTGCACCTCCGTGTCGAGCAGGTTCTACGAGGAACCGCTCCAGGCCGCCGGAACGATGGTCCAGATGATCTCCGTGACGGCATCCGTGCCGTTGTCCCAGGAATGCGGCTCGCGGCCGGCGAGGGTCATGGTGTCGCCCGTCGCGAGTTCGACGGTGCCGGTGACGAGGCGCACGTGCAGCGAGCCGCTGAGCACGTGCACGATCTCCACATCGCAATTGATCGTGTACAGCTCGAGACCCCCGGTCGCACCCGGTTCGAGTCGGGAGCGGAGCACCTGCACTCGGGATTCTCCGCGGGGCGTCAACAGCCGCTCGATGGCGTTGCTGCCTCCCATGTTGATGAAGGGCGCATCGGCGAGGGCGATCACCTCGTTCTCCGGTGCCTCGAAGAGGCTGCCGAGCGGCAGCGAGAGCACCTGGCAGAGGGTGACGAGGGACGTGACGCTCGGCGAGGTCTCGTCGCGTTCGACCCGGCTGATGAAACCCGTGCTGAGACCGGTCGCCGTCGCGACGTCGGCGATGGTCAGGGACTGCGCCAGGCGGGTGGACCGGAGCTTGGCCCCGATCGCCAGCGGGGTTCCCGAAGGAGTCGGGTGTACGGCTCGCATGCTTGCCTCTTCGTCGGTGCGACCAGGTTCGTTGTGACGGCGAAACGCCGCCCTGCCAGTATCGGCCACCAGCGCGTGACGGGCGTGTAGGCCGTGCCCGCGCCGCTTAGCTGCTCTGCTCCGGTCGTGGAGTCATGGCGGACAGGATCTCGTAGGCCACGTGGGAGGCGGCGACGGCGGTGACCTGAGCGTGGTCGTAGGCCGGGGCGACCTCCACCACATCCGCGCCCACGATGGTGACGGCGGCGAGTGCGCGGATGATGGCCAGCAGCTCCCGGCTGGTGAGGCCGCCGGCCTCCGGTGTGCCCGTGCCCGGGGCATGGGAGGGGTCCAGCACGTCGATGTCGACGGAGACGTAGACCGGACGATCGCCGAGTCGCGCGAGCATCCGTTCGATCACCCGGGCGAGGCCATCCGTTTCGAACTCGTGAGCCGCGATCACCGCGAACCCGAGACGGGCGTCGTCCCTCAGGTCCTGGCGGCTGTACAACGGGCCGCGGATGCCGATGTGCAGGCTCGCGTCGAGGTCGATGAGTCCCTCCTCCGACGCGCGTCGGAACGGGGTGCCGTGGGTGACGGGGGCACCGAAGTAGGTGTCCCAGGTGTCGAGGTGAGCGTCGAAGTGCAGCACGGCGACCGGCCCGGTGCGCCTGGTGACGGCACGGAGCAGCGGCAACGCGATCGTGTGGTCGCCGCCGATCGTGAGGAGTCGGGTGCCGTCCGCCCCGAGCGCGGTCGCGGCCGCCTCGATCTGCTGTACAGCCTCGTCGATGTTGAAGGGGTTGGCGGCGATGTCCCCGGCGTCCACGATCTGCTGTGCGTTGAACGGCTCGACATCCTGAACCGGGTTGTACGGGCGCAGCAGCCGGGACGCCTCGCGCACGTGGGCCGGGCCGAACCGGGCGCCCGGCCGGTAGCTGACCCCGCTGTCGAAGGGCACGCCCACGACGGCGATGTCTGCCCTCGGCACGTCCTCGATGCGGGGAAGCCGAGCGAAGGTGGCGATGCCCGCATACCGCGGGGAGACGCTCGCGTCGGATGGACCGATGAAGGGTGAGGTCATTTCGATGCTTTCGGTCTGGAGGTCTGGAGGTCTGGAGGGCTGGTCGGGCGGACGTCAGGGGGCCAGCTGCAGCGCCACGGCGCGCACCGGTGCTCCATCGGCCGCCTCGAAGGCGAGCGGGAGCAGGGAGATGAACGGGTCAGCGAAACGGATCGACTCGAGGTTGGTCAGGTTCTCGCTGATGACCCCCGCCGCGTCGGCGATGAGGTGATGCACCGGGAATCCCTCGCCCGGGTGATCGTCATCCGGGGTCTCGTCGATGTTGAGCGCATCGATGCCGAAGGTGCGGATGCCCCGCGAGATCAGCTGCGCGCACGCCCCGGCATCGAGGAACGGGTTCTCGAAGTACCGTGGTGTTCCATAGTGAGCGCTCCACCCGGTGTGCAGCAGCACGATGGTGCCCGGAAGGAGCGACTGCTCGACGGATTCGAAATAGTCCCAGGTGATGCGCCCCCGCCGGCCGGCCGCTCGCGCGTCGACGACGACACCGGTGCCGACGAATCGCTCGAGCGGCAGTTCGTCGAGCTTCGCGGCGGAGTCGTCGAAGTGGAAGGGGGCGTCGACGTGGGTGCCGGTCTGGGATCCCATGCTCACCGACATCAGATTGAACCCGTCCCGCGCGATCGTGCTGTGGGGCTCGAATCGCGGCGTCGGATCCCCGGGGTAGGTCTGGGTGTCCTCATTGACCACAACCGAGAGGTCCACGATGGCTTGTATCCTCATGGTCAACAACTATTGCATGACAGTCACTATTTGCACTAGTGTCTTGCAGATCCGACGTGGGTGAGCCACGTCCGACCGAGAGCGAATCAATGTCACACAACAGAGCTGTTGCTGATGAACCCGTGACCGTCAACGCACGGCCGAAGGTCACCGAGATCGAGGTCCACGGGGTCGACACCATTCCGGACGCCGACCGCACCTCGAACTGGCTGGACCTGCTGCGCATCCAATTCGGCGGAGCAAACACGTTCGCCACGGTGCTGCTCGGCACCTTTCCGATCGTGCTCGGACTCTCGTTCTGGCAAGCGGTGCTCGCCACGATCTCGGGAGTTCTGATCGGCACGATCTTCCTCATGCCGATGGGCCTGTTCGGCCCGAAGACCGGTACCAACAATGCGGTCTCCAGCGCCGCCTTCTTCGGGGTGCGCGGGCGCATTGTGGGATCCTTCCTCTCGCTCCTCACCGCCATCGCGTTCTATTCGATCTCGGTCTGGGTGAGCGGCGACGCGCTGGTGGGGGCACTCACCAGACTCGGCGGCATCCCGGACTCCCTCGGCCTGCGAACTCTCGTCTACGGCGTGATCGGCGTGATCGTGATCGTCGTGGTGGTCTTCGGCTTCCAGTTCATGCTCCTCGTGAACAAGACCGCGGTGATCGCCAACACGATCCTGATCCTGTTGGCCATCGTCGCCTTCAGCGGCACCTTCGACGCCTCGTACGATCCGGGACCGAAGGGCTTCGCGCTCGGAGGGTTCTGGGCCACGTTCGTCGCCGCCGCCCTCATCGTGGCCTCGAATCCCATCTCCTTCGGCGCATTCCTCGGCGACTGGGCGCGGTACATCCCGCGCAACACGCCAGCACGCAAGCTCCTGGCCGCGACCCTGTTCGGGCAGCTGCTCACGCTGATCCCGTTCCTCTTCGGCGTGGCCACCGCCACGATCGTCGCGGGCAAGAGCGACTACGTGGTGGCCCTGATCCAGGCCTCACCGATCTGGTACGCGGTGCTGCTCATGGTCGTCGCCTTCATCGGCGGCCTCTCCACCGGCACCACCTCGCTCTACGGCACCGGCCTCGACTTCTCCTCGGTGTTCCCCAAGTTCAGCCGGGTGCAGGCCACCATCGGCATCGGGGTCGTGGCGTTCCTGTTCATCCTCACCGGGCGGATCTTCTTCGACCTGCTCGGCGCCGTGAACGCCTTCGTCGGCGCCATCATCGTGACGACGACACCGTGGATGGTGATCATGGCGATCGGCTACATCGTGCGTCGCGGGAGCTTCCGCCCGCGCGACCTGCAGGTGTTCAACCGCGGCGAGATCGGCGGAACCTACTGGTTCCGCAACGGTGTCAACTGGCGCGGGATGGTCGCGTGGCTCGGCGCCGCGGCCCTCGGCCTGCTCTTCGCGAACTACCCGCCGATCATCATCGGACCGTTCATCAACGTCGGCGGCGGCATCGACCTGAGCCTGGCGGTGGCCGTGGTGGCGGGAGCCGTGCTGTACCTCGGCGCGCTCTGGCTGTTCCCCGAGCCGCGGTACGTGTTCGGCGAGGAGGGACCGCGCGGCGTGCCGAGCAGACCGGGCGAGCCTCGGCCGATCGAGACCGACCACTCCTCCACTGCCGCCAGGGTCGCGGCCCGTCGAGCCGGCGCCACCTCGTGACCGGGACCGGCGCGGCGACCGAGGCGAGTGCCCTCGCCGCCGCGGACCGCATCATCGACGACTTCGGCAATCACCGCCGCGACGCCTACTTTGCGGGCTTCTCCCCCGACGCGACATTCCTGTTTCACAACGTCGACCACCGGCTCGAGTCCCGCGCGGCCTACGAGCGGCTCTGGTCGGAGTGGGAGGACGAGGGGTTCCGGGTTCACCGGTGCCTCTCGAAGAATCGTCGCGTGCAGGTCTACGGCGACGTGGCGGTATTCAGCCACGACGTCGAGACCGAGGCGGAGCTCGGGGGCGTCACGGAGGTCACCCACGAGCGCGAGACGATCGTGCTCGCGCAGACCGCCGGCCGCTGGCTGGGCGTGCATGAACACCTGTCGGCGATGGACTGATCTGAACTGATCGCACCGCGACAGCGCCGGGTGCCTGCGGCCCGTTTACTGCAGACGTTGCGGTCGGCAGCGCATAATTGTCACCGGCGCTCAGGCCCGTGGGACTGGCGCCCGCCATCTCCGTCCACGGAGTTGACGGCATCCGCCGGGAGCTGCTGACCGAACCGACCGGCAGCGTCCCACTTGTCACGGGAAGGCGGCACCACGTTGAGTTCGATCCTTGCGCTCAACATCGTCGACGGCACGGTGATCATCATCTGCAGTGCCCTGAGCGCGGCCGCTCTGGGTTATCTCCTGGTCCGTCGCGCCTCCCCGGGGCGGGAGAACGCGCGCCGGGCGGTGCGGCGTCCTGGCCGACGCTGGGCGATGACCGTGCTCGCCGGGGCCGGCGCGGGTGCGGTGCTGGCCGTTGTGATCCTGGTCCTGTGCGAGGTGGTCTTCAACGTCTTCGGTCTGCCGCTGGACCCCGACACTCGTGCCTGGGTGATTGGTGCATTCGCGGCCGTCGGCGTCGCGGTCGTTAATCTGTGGAATTCGCGATGGTGGCGCAAGGCAATTGCCGCGGTTGCGATTCTGCTCTTCGCGGCCACCGCTACTCTCGGCATCAACGCCGGATACGGGCTCAACCTCACCCTCGGCTCACTGCTCAACCTCAATACCGGGCAGGCCTTGGCGGTCCCTCGCCCGGTGAACTCCCCGACCTCGAGCCCGTCGACGCCCCCTCAGCCGCTGTGGCAGACCTGGAAGCCACCGGCGGGAATGCCGGCGAGTGGACAACTGGGCACCGTGAAGATCCCCAACACGGCATCAGGCTTCGCGGCACGGCCCGCCTATCTGTACCTGCCCCCCGCCGCTCTCGTGCCCAACCCGCCTGCCCTGCCGGTCCTCGTCATGATGATGGGACAGCCGGGCGGCCCCGAAAGCAGCGCACTCTTCGTGCCTACCCTCAACGCGATGGCAGCCGCGAACAGGGGCCTCGGACCGATCGTGCTCACGATCGACCAGATCGGCAGTCCGACGAAGAATCCTTTGTGCATCGATTCCCCGGCGGGCAGAGTGCACACCTACGTGATGACCGACGTCGTCAATTTCATCCGCACGAACCTGCACGTCGCAACCGGGCGGCAGTACTGGGCAGTGGGCGGCTACTCGAACGGCGGTGAGTGCGCCCTGTCCTTCGGGGCGAAACACCCGGACGTCTTCGGATCGATTCTGGACATCTCCGGTGAGATCGGGCCGTCGTTAGGGTCTCCAAGTGCGACGCTCAGGCTTGGTTTCGGCGGAAACAAGGCGGCATATGACGCCGAGCAACCACTCAACATCATGAAGGCCACCCACTACACCGATATGCTCGCGATCTTCACGAGCGGCTCGAAGGACACCGTCTACACACCCCAGGGGGCTGCGGCCGAGGCTGCGGCCAAGGCCGCGGGTATGACCACGGCGCGATTCATCGGACCGGGCGTCGGACACCGGGCGGACGCCATTCTGTTCGGCCTCCCCAAGGGGCTTCCCCTTCTCTACCGGCGATGGGATCTCGAGGCACCGGCACCGTGAAACCCACGGATGGCCGTGACGGCGGCGATCACTTGCTCCTCGAGGGGCGGCCGGAGCAGGCGGCTGCCCGGCCGTTCGCGGGTGCGTCGGTCCTTGAGACCCAATGATGGGATGGCAGTCGTGTCCAGCCCTGTTGCGAAGTGAGTCGGTGGTTTACCGAATGTGACCACCGGCGAGCGGCGCGACCGTCCGGTGCCTACGGTCGGAGGATGAGTCAGGCTGACAGCAGAGGAAATGCTCCGGTTCGTCGCGGAACCATGGTCATCGGTGCCACGGTGCGCACCCTCGGGGCCTGGCCATCCGGCTGGCGGTATCCGGGGGCGCACCGGGACCCGGCGGGCGACCCCCGCGTGCTCCGCTCCCTCGCGCTGACCGCCGAGGCCGCCGGGCTCCACTTCCTCTACTTCGGCGACTGGCTCGCGACCGGGCCGGAATTCGAACAGACGGATCCGTACCTGCTCGCACGCATCGAGCCGCTGGCGGCCATCAGCTACCTCTCCGCGGTCACCGATCGGATCGGACTGATCGCGACAGTGAGTTCGGCCCATTCCGAGCCGTATTCGACGGCCCGCGCATCGGCATCGATCGACGTGCTCAGCCACGGGCGCGCCGGTCTTTCCATCTCCAGCGGAGCGGAGCCGCGCTCGGCGGCGAACTTCGGCTGGACGAGTGTGCATCCGGACGAGGACCGCATCGAGGCGGCCGGCGAGTTCATCGAGATCCTCCGCGGACTCTGGGACAGCTGGGACGACGACGCGTTCATCGCGGACGCCGCAACGGGCCGCCTGATCGGCCACGGGGCCGTGCGCCCTCTCGGCTACGTCGGGCGGCACTTCTCCTCAGCCGGCCCGCTGAACGTGGTGAGACCGCCGCAGGGGCATCCGATCGTCTCGGTGGTCGGCAATGCGCCGGGCGCACGCGCCCTCGCCGCGCGGCAGGCCGACATCTCCTTCCTCGCGCCGAACTCGCTGGCGGAGGCGATCGACTCCTATCGGGCCACGAAGGAGCAGGCGCGGGATCTCGGGCGCGACCCGGATCAGTTCCTGCTGGTCACGCCGATCCTCCCCATCGTCGCTGCGACGCGGGAGGAGGCCTGGAGGGTCTACGACGACCTGGTGGACCTGGTGCCGGTGGAGACGGCCGCCGGAGTGGATGCGGGAGTTGCCCTCCCCTCGAACCGCACGATCCGCCGTCTGTCCAGCTTGCTCGGGGTGTCCCTCAACGGGGTGATCATCGACGAGGCCGTTCCTCTCACGACCGCCGCGCGGTTCAGCCCGCTCGGCGCCGGGGTCGTCGCTCTGGTGACCTCGCGCTCCGGCCGCACGGTCGGAGGGTATCGCCCGGTGACCTACCGGCACCTGCTCGTGGCTCACGCCGTGAGTGCTCCGGTGCTCGTCGGCTCGGGAACCGACGTCGCCGACTATCTGGAGGCCTGGTTTCTCGCCTCGGCGACAGACGGGTTCACCATCCTCTCCCCCTTCCTCGGTGGGCAGTTCGAGGCCTTCACCGCCCTCGTCATCCCCGAGCTCAAGCGCCGTGGCGTCTTTCCCGAGAACTATGCTGGGGCGACCCTCCGGGAAATCCTCGGCCTGCCCCGTCCCGCCAACACCCTGGGGCTGGCCACGTTCGGGGACTCGCGCTCACGGGTGCTCCGCGACCGCTAGGTACTCGAACCACGAGAAAGGCCACGATGTCCCCCGTCTCCCCCAGCACCGCCGTCGCGGCACTCACCGGACGGCAGGCCTAAGGGATGCCGTACTCCGCGGATGTCGTGGTCGTCGGCGGCGGCGCCATGGGCTCTGCCGCCGCCCGGGCGCTGGCCCGCCGTGGCCGGCAGGTCACGCTGCTCGAGCGCTTCGAGCCCGGTCACGTGAACGGAGCCTCGCACGGGGCATCCCGCAACTTCAACGTGTCCTACGCGGATCCGACCTATGTCGCCATGCTCGCCGAGGCCCTCCCCGCGTGGCGAGAGCTCGAGCAGGAGACCGGCCACGGGCTGCTCGATCTCGTCGGAATCGTCAACCACGGCGCGAATCCGGCCTTCGCCGAGGTGAAACGGGCGCTCGACGGCGCCGGAATCCCCGCCGAGTTCTTGCCGCCCGCGGAGGCCGGGCGACGCTGGCCGGGAATCCGCTTCGACCGTGAGGTGCTCTATAACCGCGAGGCCGGACGGCTCCATGCCGATCGGGCGGTCGCCGCGCTCCAGAGATCCGCCGTCGATCACGGTGCCGAGGTGGTGCATGGCCGCCGGGTGCTCGGCCTCGAGGTGCTGGGTGACGACGAGGTGCGTCTCCGGGTGGAGAACACCGCCAGCGGTGCGGTGGAGACCATCGTCGCCCGCCGCGTCGTCATCACGGTCGGTGCCTGGACCACGAAGCTGCTCACCGGCATCGTTCCCCTCCCGCGGCTTGTGGTCACCCAGGAGCAGCCGGCCCACTTCCGCGTGCTGGACGACACCGTCGCCTGGCCGGGGTTCAACCACGCTCCGGACACCGATGACGCCGACTACGGCTTCTGGCCCTCTCCGGTCTACGGCATGTTCACTCCCGGACAGGGCGTGAAGGCCGGATGGCACGGGGTCGGTCCACGAACGGATCCGGATTCCCGCACCTTCTCGCCGGAGCCGGTGCAGCTCGCCGAACTGCAGCGCTACGCGCGCGAGTGGCTCCCCGGGGTCGATCCGCAGGACTTCGTGCCGATCAGCTGCACCTACACGACGAGCCCCGACTCGAACTTCGTGCTGGATGCCGTCGGCCCGGTCATTGTCGGCGCCGGGTTCTCCGGCCACGGGTTCAAGTTCACGCCGACGGTCGGCCGGATCCTCGCCGATCTTGCGGATGGTGTCTCTTCGGCGCCCCGGGCCTTCGCCCTCGACGCCCGGCGCTGATTCCCCCGATCCTGGTCGATCGCCCCACCCGCGCCGGACTGGTCGTCGCGACCTGCTGGGCTTTTCAGTTAATGGTTGCTAACCTTGCATCACAGTTAACACTTCCTAACTGAAGTCCCACGAGAGACACATTCACGAGAGGTCGACGATGACCGAAGGCCTGACGACGGGGAATCTTCCCGACGAGTACCAGCAACTGATCGATAGCGTCGCGGACTTCGCGAGAACCGTGGTCGCGCCCGTCTCGGCGCAGCACGACGAGGAGCACAGCTTCCCGTATGAGGTTGTCGCCGGAATGGCCGAGATGGGGCTGTTCGGGCTGCCCTTCCCCGAGGAGTTCGGCGGGATGGATGGTGACTACTTCGCGCTGTGCCTCGCGCTCGAGGAACTCGCCAAGGTCGACCAGAGCGTAGCGATCACCCTCGAGGCCGGAGTGTCGCTCGGCGCCATGCCCATCTTCCGATTCGGCACCGACGAGCAGAAGGAAGAGTGGCTTCCTCAGCTCACCAGCGGCGAGGCCCTCGCGGCCTTCGGCCTCACCGAGCCAGATGCGGGGAGCGACGCCGGTGGCACGCGGACCCGCGCGGAGCTCGAGGGCGGCGACTGGGTGATCAACGGCAACAAGCAGTTCATCACCAACTCGGGAACCACGATCTCGAAGCTCGTGACCGTCACGGCCGTCACCGGCGTCGACGCGCGGGGCAAGAAGGAGATCTCGACGCTTCTCGTGCCGACATCGACCCCGGGATTCACGGCCGAGCCGGCGTACAACAAGCTGGGCTGGAACGCGTCAGACACGCATCCGCTCAGCTTCGTCGACGCGAGAGTGCCCGAGGCCAACCTGCTCGGCGAACGTGGCCGCGGCTATGCCAACTTCCTGCAGGTGCTCGACGAGGGACGAATCGCCATCGCCGCGCTGAGCGTGGGGGCCGCGCAGGGCTGCGTGGACGAGAGCGTGAGATATGCGAAGCAACGCGAGGCGTTCGGTCGCCCCATCGGGGCCAACCAGGGCATCGCCTTCAAGATTGCGAGGATGGAGGCGCGTGCGCACGTCGCCAGAACCGCCTACTACGACGCGGCCGCGCTCATGCTCGCCGGCAAGCCCTTCAAGAAGCAAGCGTCGATCGCCAAGCTCGTCGGCTCGGAGGCCGCGATGGACAACGCGCGGGACGCCACCCAGATCCATGGCGGCTACGGCTTCATGAACGACTACCTCGTGGCCCGGCACTATCGGGACAGCAAGATCCTCGAGATCGGCGAGGGCACCACCGAGGTGCAGCTCATGCTCATCGCGCGGGATCTGGGGCTGTAAGGCACGCAGTCAGGCCCAGCTCGGGCGGTCGGTGCCGTCAAGCGGCCCACGTGCATATCGGGGGCAGCCGCTGAGAAAATACTGTGCGGACGCGGGTCAATTCTCGCGCGCTCGCCTCGGGGACGGATAATTCAACCCGAATCTCCAGGGCCGAACGAAGGACAATTCTCTCGAATGGGGTCGTTTCTCGACATCAACATCATCGACGGACCAGTCGTCCTCGGCTTCGTCGTGGCGAGCCTGCTCGCCCTGGCGTATCTGGTGTTTCGCCGGGTGTCGCGGGCGATTCCCCTCGGGCAGAGGGTTCCCCGGGCCCACCCGGTGCGTCGCTGGGCCATCATCGTGGCCATCGGGGCGTCCGGTGGCGCGGCGGTCGGGGTGCTCGTGCTCGTGCTCACCGAGGTCGTCTTCAACGTCTTCGGACTGCCGCTCGACCCGGACACGCGTGCGTGGGTGGTCTGCGCATTCGCTGGGATAGGTGTCGCCGTCGTGAACCTCGGCAGGGGCCGATGGTGGCGGAAGGTGATCGCGGCCGCCTCGATCGCCCTGTTCGTGGTGACGGCCGCCGTGGGAATCAACGCGGGCTACGGGCTCAACCCGACTCTCGCATCCCTGCTCGGGGTGCAGACGGCTCCCGCCCTCGCGGTGCCCAGGCCGGTACCTACGCCGCGGGCATCCGCGACCCCCGGTCCGCCGAAACCCCTCTGGCAGATCTGGCACGCGCCGGCCGACATGCCCGCCGTGGGCAAGATGGGCACGGTGGTGATCCCGGCCACCGCCTCCGGATTCGCCGCCCGTCCGGCCTACCTCTACCTTCCGCCCGCGGCCCTCGTCGCCAATCCCCCGCCGCTGCCCGTCCTCATCCTGATGATGGGCCAACCCGGCGGCCCGGACAGCAGCACCCGTTATCTCCCGACCCTCAACCAGTTCGCCGCCGCCCACCGCGGACTCGGCCCGATCGTACTCACCGTCGACCAGATCGGCAGCCCCACCAAGAATCCGTTGTGTATCGATTCTCCGGCGGGAAGGGTGCACACCTATGTCATGACCGACGTGGTGGACTACGTGCGCTCGACCCTCCATGTGGCGACCGGTCGAGTGAATTGGGCTGTCGGCGGCTACTCCAACGGGGGCGAGTGCGCGCTCTCGTTCGGGGCAAAGCATCCCGACGTCTTCGGATCGATCGTCGACATCTCCGGCGAGATCGGTCCGTCGCTCGGCAGTGTGGCCACGACGATCCGCCTGGGCTTCGGCGGCGATGCGGCGGCCTACACCGCGGAACAGCCGCTCACCATCATGAAGGCGAACCGCTACACCGACACTCTTGCGGTGTTCACCGACGGGTCGGCCGACTCCTACTACGGGCCCGAGGGCGCGACGGCCGAGGCGGCGGCGAAGGCCGCCGGGATGACGACCGCGCGATTCGTCGGACAGGGGGTCGGCCACCGGTCGGACGCCATCGTCTACGGCCTGCCGATGGCGTTGCCGCTGCTCTACCCGCGGTGGGGGCTCGAACCGGTGGCGATCGCGCATCAGACCCAGTGAATGCTGGGCCTTCTGCCCACACCCGACTCCTTTCTGAGAGCCCTCACAGGCTTGCCCGTTGGGGGCCGAACGTCCTCGTCATGGCGCATTCCGACTGCTAGCGTCTCTTCTCGATGGATCTCAATCCCGACGACGTGACGGAGAAACACATGACGAACAATGGCCCGACCCAGGTGACCGAACCGGAGCACACCCTTCTGGCCGACGGGGTTTCCGCTGCGGGCTCGATAGTGATGGCAGTCGCGGGCAGCGCTCCGGCATACTCGATCGCAGCCACCGCCGCCGCCCTCGTCGCGGCCGCCGGGCTCGCCAGCCCGGCTGCGCTGCTCTGGTGCGGGCTGCCGATGCTCGGCATCGCCTGGGCGTTCGCCTATCTGGGCAGGGCGGACGTGCACGCCGGCGCGGCGTATTCGTGGGTGGGCCGCGCGTTGCATCCGATTCTCGGCTTTCTCTCCGGCTGGGCGGTCGTGGTGTCCGCGACGATCTTCATGGTCGCCGGTGCCCTGCCCGCCGGCGCGGCGACCGTCTCCCTGTTCAGCCCGGAGAGCACGGGCAACGTTCCCCTGGTGACCGGGGTCGGCGCGATCTGGTTCCTGATCATGGCCGCGTGTGTGCTGGTCGGGGTTCGGATCACGGCCAGGGCGCAGTGGATCATGTCCACGGTCGAGGTGGCGATTCTTGCGATCTTCGCCGTGGTCGCGATCGTTCACGCCGCAACGGGCTCACACGCCGGTCCGTCCTTTTCCTGGAGCTGGCTCGGGTTCAGCCACTTTCAGGGCACGGGGGCGTTCGTGGCGGCTGCCCTGATCGCCGCGTTCTACTACTGGGGCTGGGACGTGAGTTCCAACCTGGGCGAGGAAACCAAGAACGGACACAAGAGTTCGGGGGTCGGCGGCATCGTCGGCGTGATCATCGTCTTCCTGCTCTTCGAGGTCTTCACGGTGGCGATCCTCGAGGTGCTACCGGCGAAGACGATCCAGGCGAACAGCGGCAACGTGCTCGGCGTGCTGGGGGACGAAATCTGGCCGGGCATCGGGGGCAAGCTGCTCATCCTCGCCGTGATGCTCTCGACAATCGCGACCCTGGAGACGACGCTCATCCAGGTCACCCGCACCCTGTTCGCCATGGGACGCGACCACACGATCCCTAAGGCATTCGGTCGCTCCCACAAGAAGTGGCGCACACCGGCGTTCGCCACCGTCGTGGTCACGGGGGTGTCGGTCGTGCTGTTCATCGGCTCGAACTTCCTGGGCAGTGTCGGCACGATTCTCAGCGACGCCATCAGCTCCATCGGGCTTCAGATCGCCTTCTACTATGCGCTGGCCGGAATCGCGGTTGTCGTCGCCTACCGCAATGTGATCTTCAAGTCGGTGAAGAACTTCATCTTCATCGGACTGTGGCCCGCCATCGGCGCCATCTTCATGACCTGGATCTTCGCGGTGTCGATCCCTTCGTTGCCCACGATCGTCATTGTCATCGGTCTCGGCGCTCTCGCCCTGGGCGTCGTGCCCATCATCGTGTTCTGGCGCAAGGGCAGCAGGTACTTCAGCCGACGGCCCCTCGAGCTGCCAGACGAGCTGACGGGCAGCATTCCCGTGGTGGAGGGCGACTAGTCCCGGTCTGGCGACTCGCTCGTGCCACCCGGCGGGGACTTTCGGCTCTGGGCGTCGGGCACCGCGCGTTCGTAACCTAGGGGCATCGGGCGTCGCTCAGTGACCCCGCCGCGGTCGGCGCGAGGGGATGAGGCATGATCCGAGTCGAGAACGTCTCGAAGGTCTACACCCTCGGCACGGTGAAGGTGACCGCCCTGCGAGACGTCTCGTTCGCCGTGGACGACGGTGAGATGGTGTGCATCAACGGTCGAAGCGGATCGGGCAAGAGCACGCTCCTGCGCCAGCTCAGCCTGATCGACAAGCCGACCGCCGGACGGGTGGTGTTCGACGGAGTCGATGTCGTGTCCCTCTCCGAGCGGCGCAGATCGGAACTTCGTCTCGGCCGTCTGGGCTACGTGTTCCAGGAGTATGCGCTCATCCCGGAGCTCACGGCCGAGGAGAACGTGTTTCTGCCCGCGATGATGCGCGGGAGGAACGCCGGGCAGTATCGGTCTCGGGCGCGCGGTCTGCTCGAACTCGTCGGTCTCGGCGCGCGGGTCGCGCACCGTCCCAAGGAGTTGTCCGGCGGCGAACAGCAACGCGTGGCCATCGCGAGAGCCCTCGTGAACGAGCCATCCGCGATCTACGCCGACGAGCCGACGGCGAACCTCGACTCCGTCTCCGGCCAGGGGGTGATGCAGACCCTCACTCGTCTGAACGCCGAATTGGGCGTCACCATCCTCTTTGTGTCCCACGATCCGGACGACGGCCGGTACGCCTCGCGCACGATCCACCTGCGTGACGGCGAGCTCGTGGACGAGCCGGAGGCCGCCGGATGATGCGGCTGGGACGCTCCCTCAGGGTCGCCTTCTTCCTGGCGTTCAAGGGGCTCGTGCGCGGCAATTTCGGCGTCACCGCCATGACGATCCTGCTGATGGCCCTCATCTTCGTCGACGTGCTCTTCCTGCCGGCGCTCATCCGGGGCGCGGTGCGCACCATCGACGGCCAGGTGATCAACACCGTCACGAGCGACCTCGTGATCACGGCATCCGCGGGATCCGGCACCATCGACAATCGGGAGGCACTGCTCGCTGAGATCGAGGGGACGAAGGGAGTGCGGGCGGCGACCGCCACGACGCGCGTGGGGACCCAGATCAGCCATGGCAGCGAGTCGAACGCGTGGTCGGTCGACGCCATCGATCCGGCTCGCTACCGCCGTGTCTTCACGACTCCCGACCACCTCATCGAGGGATCATTCCTCCGCGGCACCGACACCACGGGCATCGTCCTCGGAGTGGATGTCGCGGGCGCCGACAGGACCCGCGAGCGCACCTACTCCCGCTCGCTCAAGACCGTGCACGCCGGCGACACGGTGACCGTCACCCTCACGGGCGGGGTGACCCGCCCATTCATCGTGCGGGGCATCTACCAGAACCGATTCCCACTCTCGGACCAGGGAGCGTTCATCACCGATGCCGCGGCGGCGGCGATCCTGCCGAGAGTCGCCGATCGGGCGACGGCGATCTACGTGAAGGCCGACGCCGGGGTCTCCTCCGTCGAGCTGAAGTCCCGCCTCGACCCGCTGCGAGACGGGCTGAACCTCCAGACTCCCGAGCAACTGACGGCGGCCATCCAGGACCAGATCGACACCTTCGACCTCATCAACAACATCATGAGAGCGATGTCTCTGCCCGTCGCCGCCATCACCGTGTTCATCATCACCTATGTCGATCTCGTCAATCGGCGGAGGCAGATCGGCATCGAGCGGGCCATCGGGATCACCGCCACGGCGATGGTCGGCAGCTACGTGATCAAGACCGTCGTGAACGCGATAGTCGGCACCCTGGTCGGCCTGGCGGTGTTCGTTTTCGCCCTCACACCGTTCGTGCAAAACCACCCGTTTCAGTTTCCCAACGGACCGGTCACCCTCGTTCTGGATGCCCAGGAGGCCGCCAGGAACCTCGCCGTGCTCGTCGCCGTTGCCGTCGTTTCGGTGTTGATCCCCGCGGTGAGGGCGATGCGGATGAAGATCCTTGACGCGATCTGGGGATCATGATCACCGCAGGTCGGCCGCGGTATTAACCAGCAGTTGCGTGGAGGTGAACAAATACTGAATACTGGTGCACGCCGAGCCAGTTCGGGTCTGTCACGGCGTGTCCTCGTGGAGGACGGGTGCGGGCTCGGTCGTCGACCGAGCCCGCATTCGGGCCTCCGGGTGTGCGGGAATCGGATCGTCGTCTGTCGGCCGGTCGCCCGTGCCCCTTGACTTCCCTGGAACCGGGATGCGAATCGGCCCAGTCTCCCCGAAGAATGCAGCCTGCACAGTGATCCCCTTCACTACCAGTGGCAAACGGATGCTGCGGCGTCGCAGCCGGCGTGAGGTCGCGACAGGTGGTGGGTCCGGTCCGAAGGAAACCCCGTCCCCCGAATACTGCCGAGTATCGCGCTGAACGCGACCAATTGTCAATGGTGGGCCGCCATCGCCACCAAACTCGCAGCGGGCGATGCCAGCATGGTGCTACCACCCCGCACCGACGCAAGGAAGAAGTCCCATGACTGTCATTAAGATCAACGCCATCACGGTTCCCAGCGACAGCGGGGACGAGTTGGCGAAACGATTCGCCGCCCGTGCCGGCGCCGTCGACGATCGGCCGGGCTTCGAGGGCTTCGAACTTCTCAAACCCACCGACGATCGCACCACCTGGCTCGTGGTGACCCGTTGGTCAGACGAGGAGTCGTTCCAGTCCTGGGTGAACTCCCCCGCGTTCGGCCACGGTCATCGCAGCGAGTCCGAGCGATCCGGCGGGCCGGCTCCCGCGCACGTGGGTGTCAGCAGCGAACTGTGGTCGTACGAGACCGCCGGCGGCACCGCCCGCTGACCTCCCCGGCCTCGCCTAATAGGTCCCGCCCGCGCGTTTCTCCGGAGGGTTGCCGCTCAACTGGCCGAAGTCGGGCTTTTAGGCGGCAATTCGGGCCTCCGTGAACCGAACCTCCGGAGAAACGCGTGTGGATGGCGCGCCGCTCGGCTGGTAGCGCGCCCGGTGCGGCGCAATGGGAGGACTTTGGACCATACCCTGCCGCACGCCTGCAGCCACTCTTGAACAATGGATGCCCCCGACTCGAGTGACCAGCGCAAGCCGGGCTTCTTCGGCAGGCACCAGTGGATCCGCTGGGTGGCGCTGTCCGTGGTCTTGATCGCGGCAGGGGTCTACCTCTTCTCGATCGCCCTGCCCGGATCCTCCGCCGAGAACCTGAGCTACTCCAAGTTCCTCACGGCCGTGGAGGCCGGGAGGGTCTCCGATGTCTCGATCTCGGCAGATGGCGCGGCCGCAGGCACGATGAAGGCGGGCACCCTGTTCACCACGGCGATCCCGGTCGTCGACGTGACCCTCCTCGAGACGCTCAAGGCGGCGAAGGTGGACGTGACCGCCGTTCCGGCCGCGACCTCGTCGATCTGGTCGACCCTCGCCGGATGGGCCTTCACGCTGCTTCCCTTCGTAGTGCTCGGTTGGTTATGGTGGCGAATGGCGAGGTCGCAGGGGGACGCCCAGGGACTATTCGGATTCGCCCGGTCCAAGGGCAAGCTGTTTGAGTCGACCGGTCCCAGGACCACCTTCGCGGATGTCGCGGGATACGAGGGCGTGAAGGCCGAGGTCTCGGAGATCGTCGATTTTCTTCGCACGCCGGATCGATATCGCAGGCTGGGGGCGAAGATCCCCCGCGGTGCCCTCATGGTCGGCCCACCGGGCACGGGCAAGACGTTGCTGGCGCGGGCGGTGGCCGGCGAAGCGGGGGTGCCGTTCTTCTCCGTCGACGGATCGAGTTTCGTCGAGATGTTCGTGGGTGTTGGCGCCTCGCGCGTGCGAGACCTGTTCAAGGAGGCCCGCACCCGCGCTCCGGCCATCGTCTTCATCGACGAGATCGACTCGATCGGTCAGCGGCGATCCGGCACCTCGTCGTTCGTCTCGAATGACGAGCGCGAACAGACGCTCAATCAGCTGCTGGCCGAGATGGACGGCTTCGACGCCGCCAGTGGCGTCGTGGTGCTGGCCGCCACGAACAGGCCCGATCTGCTCGACGCCGCCCTGCTTCGCCCGGGGCGTTTCGATCGCAGGATCAGCGTGCCGCTGCCGATGGTCTCCGAACGACGGGCCATCCTCATGGTCCACTGCCTGGGCAAGCCGATCGAGACGGGTGTGGACTTCGACGTGATCGCGCGCGGCACTCCCGGCTTCTCGGGAGCCGATCTGGCCAATCTCGCGAACGAGGCGGCGATCGAGGCCGTGCGCAATTCCCGCGACAGCATCACCCAGGCCGACTTCGATGCCGCCCGGGATCGTCTGGTGTTGGGACGCCGAGACAACTCGACCGTGCTGCTTCCCGAGGAGAAGGAGGCGATCGCCGTTCACGAGTCCGGGCACGCCCTCGTGGCAGCGCTGTGCCCCCGGGCCGACCCTGTCTCCAAGATCACCATCCTTCCGGCCGGTGAGAGCCTGGGCGCTACTCATCAGCTGCCCGAGGTGGAGCGCCACCTGTACGGTCAGGACTATCTCACCGACGACCTGGCCGTGCGGCTCGGCGGCCGGGCGGCCGAGATCGTGGCCTTCGGCCAGGGCTCGTCCGGCGCGAGCAACGACCTGCTGGGGGCGACAGCCCTGGCCACGAGGATGGTGCGGGAGTTCGGCCTGTCGCCGCGCCTCGGTCCGGTGAGCTATTCACACGCCGACAATGGGAGCGGTTCGTTCTTCGATCGGCCGTATTCCGACGACACGCAGGCCGCCGTCGACGGCGAGGTGGCTCGACTGCTTCGGGAGGCCGAGGCCCGCGCCATCCAACTCATCACCGCCCACCGCGGGGTTCTCGACCTGCTGTCCTCACTGCTCGTCGAGCGTGAGACTGTCGATGGCGGCGTCGACTACGACCTCATTGCGGCGGAGAGCTCGGCCGTGACCGGCGCCGGCGACCAGCTCCGTCGAGCGTGAGCGAGAGGTAGGCGAGCAGCGACAGCGGGATCGGCAGCCAGTACTGGAGCAGGCGCCAGCCGATCACCGCCAGAGGCGCGGTGGAGTGCGGTGCGCCAAACGCCACGGTCGCCGGAACGAGCACGCCCTCCACGATCACCAGCCCACCGGGCGAGATCGGTGGCCTCCCGGCCTAGGGCCGCGGGGCTAGTTCGGCGCGGCGAAATGCACCGAGAGCGGAGTGGTGGCCGAGATCAGGAGCAATTCCACACCCTCGCGATGCAGCAGCGGCACGAGTTGAGCGTCACCATCGTCGATGAGTCCTTGGGCGTGATGCAGGAAGATCCCTGCCATTTCCGCCGAGGCGACGAATTTGCGACCGCCGTGATGGATGCAGACCGGCCGGGTGTTCCTCGTCGTCCTGGCGCGATCCTCCGACGTCTCGGCGAGCATCGTCCGCGCCAGGCCGATCACGAGTTGAGGTCCATTGTTCGCTCCACTCCGAGGGTCTGGGGAGATGTGGCCGAACGGACGCAAACGCTCCCTCAGCCGGGCACCTTCGATCCTGGCGGACTTCGCTCGACCGATTAGGGGCTTAGGTCCCTCTGAGGCCGATTGCGCACGGGGCGGTGCCGCGGCCGGCCGGTGTCGTTCGGGTCGGCGCCGGCCGGCCGCGGTGTCCGGGGGTGGCGGGCTCCGCGCCACTTCGGCCAGAGTGCCATCCCGCGCGACTCGCCGATGTGCCGAAAGTCCCGAACCGACCGGGCCGCGTCGCGCGGATCCATCGATGCCCGGTCGGCCGGCCACGGTGTCCTAAGTCCCTGTCGGAGAAGGGACGTTGGTGGCACGATAGGCGTCACAGGTTGACGAGTTTCCGTGAGGAGGTCAGCGACCATGAGAGACGAACCCGACGTCTTTTCATCGCAAAGTGCAGAATTCCCCGATCCCGAGCATCCGTATGCCCCGGTGCCGGCCCTGTCGGCCCCGCTGCTGCGCGTAGTCGCGTCGCAGCTCAACGATCAGGTTAGGCACTCACTGCTCCACGCACGGCTCGGACCTCATCCGTTGACCCACCGGCGGAGGGAGCGCGGCTCGCTCGGCTAGGCCGGTGCGACCGACCCACTGCCCGTCAGTTGCGCATCGTCGAGCGACGACAGCCGCACCACGTAGCGGACAGCCCGGTCGAAGTCGTCGAAATACGGTCGCTCAGACGGGAAACGGACCGAACTCGCGCCATAGAGGTTGCCGATCTTGCGGACGCTCCCGATCAACTGGCGTGCCGCCTGGTCCGCGCCGCGCAAGTCATGGATCTTCCAGAGCGTGTTCGAGACCTCGACAACGGCAACACCCTCGAGCATCCATTCGCCGGCCACGGCAGTCATCGCCACTCCCGCCTCGGGTAGAGGAGGCGACGCGCGTCGTCGACTCAGTCACACCGTAAGACCGCCGTCGGCACGTCTGCCGGGACTTTGGTCCGCCTATTCGGTGCCGGCCGGGCTCCAGGACAACGCCTGGCCAACGGTCCGATGCCACTCGGTCGCCGGGAGTTCGCCAGCGAGAACGTCGGTGAGCCAATAGGTGCGGTCGGGATCCCAGCCCGCCAGAACAGTCTTGGCCTCGCCAGCGACGATTGCTCGCCCGGCTGCGCACAGGTACCCCCACACGGTGAGGTGCACGGCGTCGAAGTCGTGGGAGACGGCTTCCCAATCCGGAATCACCCAGCGAGTCGCCTCGCCCGTGGTCCTCCACCAGTCGTGTCGTCGCGACAGGCTCAGGTCGAGGGGGTACCGCGTGGCCAGGGTCGACCAGGCCGCTGCCCCGGTGATCTCGTAGACGCGGATGCCGGGCCGAACCGCCACGGGAGTGACCAGGGCCTCTTGCCAGCCCAAGCCGTCCTCGACCAGCGCGAGGCCGATCGCGGCGAGACCCGGCCGGCTGCTGGTCGTGGAGGGGAGGCCGACCAGCGCCGGGATGGACCACCACTGGCCGCTGACCATGGCGGTCGGATCCGATGGTCGTGTCGCGCTCTCACGCTCGTCGGTGAGTGTCGCCGCCCTCCAGGACGCGAGCCTCCCGGCGGCGCCGGCGGTGGCGAGGGGTACGGACGGCGAGTCGTCCAGCCAGCGCACGTGCCGTTGCCGGCGCGTGTCCATCGGGCTGGCCCACCAGGCAGTGCGCGGATCGGCGCAGATGGCCTCGGCGACGGGACGGAGCGCGGCGAGGATCGTGGGTTGAGCGAGAATCGCATGATTCTCGTCTGGCTCCTGCCAGTAGCGTGCGACCTCGGTGGTCTCCCCTAGCGCGCCCCAGAGCCCATTGTCTCCGCGTTCCTCGAGGGCCGAAATCGTCGTCGGGTCGATCTCGCCGAGCAGCGCGGCGAGGGCCTCCCGCACCTCGTCGGCGAGCGGCGCGGCAGCGAACACGGGCAGGGCCGCACGAACCCCCGGGCCGAGAAGTTCCGCCACGGCGAGGCAGAGCCGTCGCCCGCGCGGGCCGGACAGCAGGTCGTCCGGCGTGCGAGCGCGATCCATCGAGCCTTCCATGGGGTTGATCCTAGGGGCCGGGTTGCGACGCTCCTCCCCCGGTCTCGATACGCTTCTCCCAGCGAACCATGCCGGCAGGAGCCCAGGTGCCTCATTCATATCCACTCCATGTGGCAATCGACGCGGAGTGTCGCTGCTGCCGCATGGTTCAGCCGTTCAGGTTCGCCTCGCCGACCGACCAGGTGGTCTGTGCCTTCTGTACACGGCATTTCGGTGGGGACAAGGCCGAGAAGCGGGACGCGGATCACGTGGCGATGTGGTCGGAACTGTACGGCGAGGCCGTGGAAGAGCACGGCCGATTCGTCGCCGAGGCGACCGCGGCACGGCGTGCCGCGGATGCCGAGATCGCCGAACTTCGCGCGCGGGTTGCCGAACTCAGTGGATCCATCGCCGACTCGTTCGAGGGCTCAGACCTCGGCGGCGCGCGCGGCCTGGTCGAGACCGAGGTCATCCGTCGGGCGGAACGAAAGATCGAGCTCTCCCAGCGACTTAACGACCGGATCATGGCCGCGCTGTGGCGGATCGAGTGCCTGCATCGGGACGCCGACACGACAGGCACGTCGTGCACCTGTGGCAAGTCCACCGCGGTCTGTGCCGAATGGAAGGCGGTCGAGCCGCAGCGGCGCGCGCTGCGCGACTGGGAGGCCAGAAACCTGGCGTTGCTGAGGGGCGGGGACCGCCATGCCCTCCCCGAGGAACATCCTGATGCGCGGCGCGCGGGCACATCGAGCCGCTGACGCGGGTGGGGCTCTCTGGGCGGCCCGTGCCGGTGCAACAATCCGGGCTTTGACGCCATCAGGATATGGGTTCAGAATTAGCGAATGGATGCCGACAGAGAGGCCGAGGCCGTGGCCGTGGTCATCGATCGTCTCGCCGAGAAGTTCCCCCGCCTCGGACGAAACGAGGTCGAGCGTGCCGTGCGTGAGGCGCACCAGGCCCTCGACGGCAATCCGATCCGCGAGTACATCCCGGTGCTGGTCGAACACGACGCCAGGCAAGAGCTACGACAGATCACCACGGGCCGGCCCGCTGAGCTCACGATGGCCTGAGTCTGATCGGCACCCGGTTCTCGATCGTCCGCGACCCGTTGGGGTGCTTGCGGCGTTAACCATGCTTCGCCGTGCCCGGGGGTGGAGGGACCTTCGACTCTCCACGACCCGATGGCCAATGCGAACCTTGGCCCATGACCCCACCCCTGTCGAGCACGCAATTGCCCAGCAGGCCTCGAAGGATCACCGCCGTGGTGCTCGCGGTCGTGGCGATTCCCTTGCTGGTTCTCGGCCTGATCGACCCGCTCGAGGGGGCCTCGCCCTTCTGGGCGTGATCGCGCTCGGCGTCGCCGTGCGTCTCCTCTCGAAGGTGCGCCTGCCCCGGCTGGCCTGGATCTCCATGCTCGCCACGGTAGCCATCGGCGCGCTCGTTCTGGTCCTCGCCGTGACCGCGCGCCCCGCTCCGGATGTAGGGGGTAGCGTGGCGTCGCCGATCTCGTTGGTGGTCGTCGTGTTGCTCTGGGTCTATCGCCTCGGAGCGCTCGTCACCCTGGCCGGCGCGGTGATCTACCTCGTTCGACTTGTCTCCTCCATCCCGCGAAACCGGCGATGATCTCGCCTCGGTGAAAAGGGAACCTCGGGTCTTTGTCCCCTACGCGTCCACGGCTCTCGCGCGCATCATTGCCGAATGACCACCCCATCCGATTCCCCGGCAGGCGACGACCTCACTGTAAAAGAGGAGGTCGAGGAGGAGTTGCTCTGGACGCCGGAAGTGGATCCCGCCCGTATCGGCGTGTCGGTGCACGACGGCGTGGTGACCCTCACCGGCGAGGTGCGCAGCTTTGCCGAGCGGATCGCCGCGACCGAGGCCGCGATGGGAGTTCGGGGCGTTCTGAGCGTGGCGGACGATCTCACCGTCGATCTCGCCGCGGAGGCTGTCCAGAGCGACACCCACATCGCTCACGCCGTGCTGGATGCTCTCGCGCGCGAGACGACGATTCCTTCCGGAGCGATCACTGTCGAGGTGCGGGATGGCACGGTCACGCTCCAGGGCGAGGTCGAGTGGAACCACGAGCGGGAAGGCGCGCGGCGAGCCGTCGAACACCTTCCGGGCGTGCGATTTCTCGATAGCCGCATCGAACTGAGCAGACGACCGTCGGCATCCGACACGGAGGAGCGAATCCGCCGGGCCATCGTGCGCAACGCGCAACTGGACGCGAGTCACATCCACGTCTCGATCGACGGAACCGTGGCCACGATCACCGGCGAGGTGCGCTCGTGGGCCGAGAAGAGGCAGGCGTCCCTCTCGGCCTGGCGCTCACCCCATGTCACCTCGGTGCACAACGAGATCAGGGTCAAGCCGAGCTACTGAGACACGCCCCGACTAGGCGCGCCCGCCCGCGACCATCTCGGGCGGAACTGCACGCTGATTCTCGGCCCGACGGCCCGTTTCGTCTTGAGGATCGCGTGTTCGTGGGTGCGTTGGCAACTGCCGCCCATCACGATGAGGTCGCCGTGTCCGAGCGGAAACCGCTGGGTTTCGCCCCCACCCCGCGGTCGCACCGAGAGGGTCCGCTCGGCGCCGACCGACACGATGGCGACCATCGTGTCCCGATCGATGGCGCGGCCGACCCGATCGCCGTGCCAGGCGACGCTGTCGTCACCCGTGCGGTAGAAGCAGAGGCCGGCGGTTTCGAAGACCTGCTCTTCTGGTGCGTCGTAGTGGTCGTTGAGAGCGATGAGTGCTTCGCCGAGAAGCGGATCGGGGAACGACGCCGACGAGCCGAACCATGACACGAGTCGGGGCACCGCCACGACCCGGTCGTACATCTGTCGACTGTCGGCCTTCCAGGTGACCCGGTCGACGAGGCGCTCGAAGAGCTCATCGGAGTTGGCCACCCAGCCCGGTCGGAGGTCGATCCATGCCCCGTGCTCGAGGGTGATCCGCCTCACGGTGCCCGGGAGAGGTTCGAGAGCCGCTGCGGCATCGGCGACGTCGAAGAGGGAGGCTTGAAGGGAAATGGTCACGCGACAAGCCTACGCTAATTCGAACATAGATTCGAAACTAGCGCGCGAGGTGGCACTAGCGCCCCCCCAAAGTGGGACGTACTCTGGAGAAGAGCAACCCCAGACCCCGGTCGCTTTGACTACCGGGGCGCCGTGTGCCCAGGGGCGGGAGTAGTCGTGACGAACCAGTTGGCCGAGACCGACGACCGTGCCCGCCGTCGATCCGCTGGTGGGGTCGCCACTACCGGAGGCGCCGATGCCCGGTTCGATTCGGCGACGATCGAAGCTGCCTCGGATGATCGCGCGTCGCTGCGCATTGTGCTGAGACGGCTGGTGACCGCAGCGGTGGACGCCGGGGGTGCCGATTCGGGCGCCCTCGCGCTCTTCTCGCCGGACGGTGTGCTCACCGAGTTCGTCTCGGTCGCCCGAGCCGAGCAGGTTGACGCGGCGGGCAACCTCGACTCGCCACTGGGAATCGTCGACCTCGTTCTCGACAATCCGATGCCGATCAGGCTAAGCCCCCCGGCCACGACATCCGGCTCCATCGCCGAGCGCCGCACGGTCGAGAGCCTGCTGGGAGTGCCGGTCGCGATCGGCGACTCCGTTCTCGGCTGTCTGTATCTCTGCAACCACAAGTCCGGGCTGTTCGGCGACCGTGACGAGAGGATTCTCGAGGAGTGGGCGGCGGCCGTGGCGCTTGCTGCGGACCACGGTCGCGTGCTTGAGGAGCTGCGTGTCCGTCGCGACTGGACGGCGACCGCCGCCGAGGTGGCCTCCGCGCTCGTGACGAGTGCCGACAGCGAGGCGATGGATCTGTTCACTGACCGGCTGATCGCGCTGACCGACGCGGACTTCGTGGCCCTTCTCCAGGTGAGCCAGGTCACCGGTTCGCTCGTCGTGAGTGCCGTTCGTGGGCTGGAAGAAGACGCCCTCGACGCGGCAGTGCTCCCGGTGCCCGGCGCGCGTGCCCACGGCATCTTCGAGGGGCGCCACCCGATCCTGATCGACGACTGCTCCGAGGCCGGACTCGGCATCCTGCGGGAGGGGACGCTTGGGCCCGGCATGGTCGTGCCGCTCATCGCCCCCAACCGGGCGGAGTCGATCCTGCTGGTGGCGCGAGCGTCTGGGAAGCCGCAGTTCCGCGGCACCGATCTCGAGATGACGGCCGATTTCGCCGGGCTCGCGACGGTCGCGCTCGCACTCGCGACGCCTCACGCGGCACTCTGACCGCTCCGGCAGCGGCGGTGATCGGGGCCGAAGGTCCCTCGTGGTGATGCGGCGGCCGGCCTAGGTTGGAGGGCATCGGCGTCGATCGGTGCCGTGCCGCAGGTGAACGGGAGCGGAGCATCAGCATGAATGTCACACGAGTCGAGCTTGAGCCGCGCACGATCTGCGGCGTGCACGAGGTCATTCCGATGAACGAGATGACCGAGTTCTTCGGGCGTGCCTTCGCGGAGGCCGCAGCCGAGATGGGCAAGCAGGGAGCGTTCCCCGCCGGCCCTCCCGTTACCCTCTATCACGGGATGCCGACAGGCACGATCGACGTGACCGCCGGCTTCCCGGTCTCGAATCAGGTTGCCCCGGCTGGCGAAGTCGTCGTGGCCACCCTCCCCGGCGGCAGCGCGGTGGAGGCAACCCATGTCGGGTCCTACGACACCCTCGCTGACACCTACGCCGAGATCAATTCGTGGATCGCCGATCACAAGCTCACTCCCGCCGAGGACATGTTCGAGGAGTATCTCGTGGGCCCCGACGGCGAAACCGACCCGGCGAAGTGGCGCACCAGGATCGTCTTCCCGCTCGCCTGACCGCTCAGGCGGGGTCGATCGGTGCGCACACGATGATCGGCACCCGGTAGCTGAGCGAGTCGCTGTACAAGCGAATCATTGCCGTGCGGGAGCGCACCTCGCCGCAGTCCCCCGGGCAGTTCACCGGTGGCTGACTCTCGACCGAGACGTGAGTGCGCGTGAGAATCGCCACGTTGAGGTCATCCGGAAGGGCCGCCCATCTCCCGTCGGAATCCGGCGTCGCCCAGTCGAGGACTTCGAGACCGAGCGCTCGGAGGCTATCGACCAGCTCCAGGGTCTGTCGGCTCGGAGTGCTGGTGAGTGCCAGCGAGACCGAGTTGCCCGCGGCGGCGCAGGCGGCAACATGCACGGCGATTCGCAGCGTAGAGGCCTGCGGGCCGGCGACGATCATCACTCGTCCGAGGGGATGAACGTCGATCGCCTCGATCGCCTCTGCGTCGATGCGAAGCGCGCCCACCACATTCCGGGCCAGGTCGCTCTCGAGAAGGAAGATCTGGGCTGCCGCCTGCCGGAGGGCCGGGCCCTTGCACGCGGCAAGCCGAGTGGCGAACACCTTGAGCATCCGCGAACGGGACCTCAGCTCCTTCGGTGCCTGCTCACGGGATGCCGGTGGCCAGTCGTGGACCGCGGCGATGGACTCCATCGGGCTACCGTGACACCGCCCGGTGACGTCCTGACAGTGCCAAAGGTCCCCCCGGCGAGGGAGACCCTAGCCGTCTTTGCCGGGTCCCCTGTCTTTGCCGGGTCCCTTGTCGCCGCCGGGTCCCTTGTCCTTGGTCGGACTGGGCGACGGGGTCGGTGAGGGGGTGGGCGTGGCCCTCGGCCCGAGGTCAGCGCGCACCAGGTCGATGGCGGCCTGGATCCGCGCGCCGCGGTCGCGGCTCACGAGTCCGGCGGCGATGTCCCCGTCGAGTTGACTCTGCAGCGAATCGAGCGAGGCGAGTGCGGCCGCGAAGTCTCTCGAGGCGGCCTGCCCGGCGATGAGCCGCACGGAAGCCTGCAGGGACGACGCGGCATCCTTGCTCAGATCGGTGGTCGGCGCGCATCCGGCGAGCATCACGCTGACGAGAACCACTGCCGCGAGAACCGGCATCCGCGTTCGGCGGGCGCCCATCACTTGGTCACGCTCGCGAGAAGCTGGCGAAGGTGCGCGTCGAGTTGGCCGCCCACCGAGGGCAGGGACGCGGTCGGAACCGGAGCGGGGTTGCCGTGGGCGAACAGCAGGACCACGACCACGACGGCCGCCAGCGCGAGCACGGTGAAACCCACCGCCAGGACGCGTCGAGGGAATCGTCGTCGAGGGCGCGGCATCGGTTCGCGACCCATGACCTCGGTGCGCTGGCCGGTATCGCCGGGGGCTTGGACGGCGGCCGCCGGCGCAGTGTGGCCGCCGAGAACGGCGGTCGGCACGTCGGTCATCAGAGCCGTCGGCGCGTAGTCGGCAGCGTCGAGGCCGTCCTGGGCTGTGGCGAAGGCCACGGTGTCGCTGCGGTCGAGCTGGGAACCCGCGCTGCGCTCGATGGCATGGGCGGATTCGGCGACCTCGAGCGCGGACGGACGCTCCGCCGGACTCTGGGCCGTCATTGCCGTGAGCAGCTGGACCCACGCGGTTCCGAGGCTCGCCGGTACCACGGGGTCCCTGGCGAGCCGAGCGCCGAGCGATTCGATCATCGAGCCGGGGAACTCGCGGGTGCCCGTGAGCGTCTCGAGCAGCACCAGACCCAGGGCGTAGATGTCGGTGGGGGCGCCCGGCGCCTCCCCCTTGGCCTGCTCCGGGCTGACGTAGGCCGCCGTGCCCACGACGGTGCCCGGGGTCGTGAGGCGCGTCGAATCGATGAGGTGAGCGATGCCGAAGTCCGCGAGCTTTGCCCGGAATTCCCGGTTCGACACCGGAGAGGGGGCGAGGAGGATGTTGGCCGGCTTGATGTCCCGGTGCACGACGCCCCGGTCGTGAACGACGTGCAACGCCTCGGCGAGGTCGGCGGCCATGGCCGCGACGTCCGACTCGGCCACCGGGCCGTTTTCGATCCTGGCCCGGAGGGTCGGCCCATCCACGAGTTCCATCGCGAGGTAGGCGCGCTGATCAGACCGGTCCCCCTCGACGTTGGCGTCGAACAGCGTGACCAGCGCGTGGTGGTTCAGCGAGGCGAGCAGCCGGATCTCGGAGGTCTCCCGCCTGAGCGCCTCGGCATCCGTGGCATTGCTGTCGAAGAGTTTGAGCGCTACCGCGCGACCGAGCGACTCGTCCCGCGCCCGGTAGACCGACGCCATCCCGCCGCGACCGATCAGGCTCTCGATGCGGTAGCGATCGCCGACGAGGGTGCCCTCGAGGGCCGCGTCTCGTCCGTGATTCTGTGGCACACTGCTCCTTCGCGACGATCTCACCGCGAGTCGTCGCCGTCCCCCATGCTAATTCACCGGCCGCGACGCGGACTCCGATCCGGTGCGGCTCTTCGGCGGCCTGATCTGGCGGTACTCCCGGTAGACGAAGAAGATGATCAGCGCATCGAGCACCGTGAAGATGGCCAGCCCGATGCTCGGCGCGGTCACGAACGCATAGGCCTGATAGGCGAGGAACACCACGAGCACGCCGATCGCGATCGGATACACCCGGTGGAATTTGCGAAGAAGGCAGTAGACGAGCACGAGTTTGACGACACCGTGGATGAGAAGAAACGCGATGAGGAAGGCGAGGCCGCTTCGGGCCAATTGTGAGTCGAGACGGGCGACGTAGTCGCTGATGAGCCTGGTGGTGGCCGAACTCCCCTCCCGCGCCTCGGATGCCACCGCGGAAAGCACGCTGTGCACCAGGCCGGGCGCCACGAGGAGCAGGAGCCCCACCACGAATTCGATGGCCCCATCGATTCCCTTGACCACGACGCCGATCGTGTAGGCAACATCGATGAATCGCGGGATGCTGTTGGTCATCATGGCACAGACACTAATCGTCCGGACGGTTCGGCGGGAGGCGCCGGGCCACGCAGGGTCGCGAAGCTGACAGAATCGGCTGATGCCACACTCCAGCCCGACCGACATGACGAGCGCGCTGCGACGCCGGGGGCTCGGCCTCGAATGGGCGACGCTGGCCTGGAACGTCGTCGGTCTCGCGGTTCTTGCGGTGCTGGCCGTTCGCGCCTCGTCGGTGGCGCTCGCCGGGTTCGGACTCGACAGCCTCATCGAGATCGGGGCGAGCACCGTCGTGATCTGGGAGCTCCGGGGCACCGGGGAGGCGCGGCAGCGCCGGGCACTGCGCATCATCGGGATCGCGTTCCTCTGCCTGGCCGGCTATCTGCTCGTGCAGTCGCTCGTCGCCATCCTCAACGGGCACCACGCCACCCCCAGCGTGGGCGGAATCGCCTGGACCGCGGTGACCGCGGTGGTGATGTTCGCGCTGGCCTTCGCCAAGCGACGAACGGGCCTGGCACTGGGCAACCCGGTGCTGGTGAGCGAAGGTTCGGTCACCTTCATCGACGGGCTGCTGGCGGTGGCCGTGCTCGTGGGGCTCGCGCTCAACCAACTGGTCGGCTGGTGGTGGGCCGATCCTGCCGCCGGGCTCGTGATCGTCTTCTATGCTCTGCGCGAGGCGGCCCACCTGCTTCGGCCGCGGCCACGGTGAGGACCGCCGTTTCATCGACCCGACCACACGCTCCGGGGGGTTGTCGCGGGGCCTAAGTCCCGGTGCCGCTCGGCCCGTCGCCGTAGCGTCGAACCTGGAGGCAGGCGACATGATGTACGGATTCGGAAGCCAGTGGGGCGTCGTGGGCTGGATCGTCATGGGACTCGTGATGCTGCTGTTCTGGGGCGGCGTCGTGGCGGTCTTCGTGACATTGTTCACGCGGAGAACCCACGCAGATGTGCCGGGCGCGCGGGTGCACGAGGACGCCGAGCGCATCCTCAACGAGAGATTCGCGCGCGGCGAGATCGATGAGCAGGAGTTCACGGCGCGTCGCGCGGCGCTGAGGCGTAAGGAATGACAGCGGTCAGTGGGCGCGTGCTGCTGTGGAGCGCGGTCGCGACGGTGCTGCTCACCGCCGGCTCGCTGGTCACGGTGGGTCTTCTCACGGCGACCGATCCTTCGAGCGCGCGGCTCGGGCAACCCTGTGCCGGGCCGACATCGACCTCGGGCACGGTGGTGAACGCCACGCTGGTCAACCGGGGGATGCGCCGGGCGCCGATGGCGGGCGGGATGGGAGCGGGCGCCATGCGACTGATTTCCGACCGCGCGACCGTTCAGGCGGGGCGGGTGACCTTCGTCGCGACGAACACCGGAACCGTGAGCCACGAACTCGTGATCCTTCCGCTGCCACGAGGCGAACTCGCCGGTTCCCGCCAGATCGGCGACGACGGCACGGTGAACGAATCCGCGAGCGTGGGCGAGGCGTCGTCGAGCTGCGCCGAGGGGTCCGGCGAGGGAATCCTTCCCGGCGCGATCGGCTGGGTCACCGTGACCCTGCGTCCCGGCCGCTACGAGATCATCTGCAACCTGCCCGGCCACTACGAGGCTGGAATGTACGCGCAAATCACGGTCACCTGACTGCCGCTCTACATCAGCCAGACGTCGCGGTTCGACGACGCGATTGCGCTGGCCCCGGCGCCCAGGGCGGCCACGACGTCGTCCTTGTCACAGACCAGTCCCCCGGCGATGAGCGGAATGTCGGTGTCGTTCCGTACCCACCCGATCACCCGCGGCATGCATCCCGGCAGTATCTCGATGGCGTCCGGCTCCGAGATCTTCACCTGCTTGGACACGTTGTTGTAGCTGAACGAATCGACAAGGAACAGTCGATGAACGGCCAGGAGACCAGCAGCCTTCGCCGCCCTCACCATGATGGACTTCGAACTGAGCACGCCGTCGGCCTCGGTATGGGCCTTCAGGAAGTCAACCGTGATCGGCTTGCTCGAGAATCCATCGAGCAGATCGACATCCACGAAGACCGTCTTGCCCGCGTCCTTCAGGGCTGCCACAATGCCGCGAATGGTCATCACGGATCCGAAGAGCACGAAGACGACGGGGCACGGGGCATGCATGACCGCCCTCAGCCCATCCTCGTCCTTGATGCTCGCGATAACGGGATGGAGCGACAGGACGCCGTCGATTCTCGACGATTCGTCGGCCCTGGGGCGGACTCTGCTCGGCGTTACTGGCACGCTTCCACTTCCTTCGTTGAAGATCCCGCTGACGTGCGATCCGGCATCGGAGACACTGGTCTCTTCGGCGGCCAGCCGCTCCCAGACTAGGCCCGATGAACCCGGCGTGTTCCAGGGCCGATCGCCGGGAGCCGCCGGGAGTCCTCGTCAGTGGCCGTGCTAGGCTTCCGCGAAACCTACAACTTCATACCCGTTCCGGCTTTGTCCGGAACTGTTGCTCAAAACTTAGAGAACAGCGACTCCCTTTCGAGGGGATCGCTGTTTTTTGTTTTTAACCCACGAACAGGCGGACATCGTGCTCAACACCAGGAACCCGGAACACCGAGAACGAACTGAATCAGTCGAAGTGACGCCCCTCACGCGTGAGCAGATCGTCAGTGCCTACGTCGAGATTCTCGGAAGCGATCGGGTGATAACCGATGAGCAGACGCTGAAGGACAACAGCGCGGATCGCTACTACAAGGTCGAGAACATCTTCGGAATCTACGCGCTGCCGCTGCCCGCGGCGGTCGTGAAGCCCCGCACGCCGCAGGAGGTGGCGCGGGTGCTGGTGTTCGCGAACGCCAACGGTATCAACGTCGTGGCGAAGTCGGGCGGATCCGCCACCGAGGGCGGCCTCGAGACAGTCGTCGAGAACTCGATAGTCGTCGACGGTTCCGGCATGAACCAGATTCTGAACATCGATACGGCCAACATGCTCGCCACCGTGCAGTGCGGAGTCTGCCTCGAGGATCTCGAGAACGAGCTCCGCGCGATCGGCTACACGACCGGGCACTCACCGCAGTCCAAGCCCCTGGCCCAATACGGAGGCCTGGTCGCGACCCGCTCCATCGGGCAGTTCTCCACCCTGTATGGCGGAATCGAAGACATGCTCGTCGGGGTCGAAACGGTCTTTCCCAACGGCGAAATCTGCCGCATCAAGAACGTACCGCGGCGCGCGGCCGGACCGGACATCCGGCACCTGGTGATCGGCAACGAGGGCGCCCTCAACTTCATCACCGAAGTGACCGTGAAGATCTTCCGCTACTACCCCGAGAACAACCGCTTCTACGGCTACCTGCTGAACGACATGAAGACGGGCTTGGAGATTCTGCGCGAGGTCATCACCCAGGGCTACCGACCGTCCGTGGCTCGGCTCTACGACCGCGAAGACGGACTCTTCCACTTCAAGCACTTCTCGGACGGCCGCTGCGTTCTCATCTTCGTCGCCGAGGGACCGAAGCCCATCGCCGACGCCACCGGAACGGCCATCGAAGAGATCGTGGCCTCGTTCGACTCCGCCGAGCGCGTCGACGACACACTCATTGCGGACTGGTTCGACAACCTCAACTGGGACGTCTCGAAGATCGAGGAGGAACGGGTCGAGATTCGCGACACCCTGATCAACGGCTTCACCACGGAGATCTCGGGCAACTGGAGCGTGATCCACGACATCTACACCAATGCGATGGCCCGCATTCGGAGCGAGATCCCGGCGGACTTCAGCCTTCTCGGCGGCCACTCCAGCCACAGCTACCTCAACGGCACCAACATGTACTTCGTCTACTACTACAAGATCGACGTCGATCCTTCTGAGGAACGGGCCACCTACCACGACCCGATTCAGAACATCATCGTGGAGGAGACCCTCAAGCTGGGCGGGTCGATGTGCCACCACCACGGTGTGGGCAAACACCGCACTCATTTCCTGGCCGAGGAGTACGGCTCATCGCTGTACATGCTCGAGACTCTGAAATCCGCGTTCGACCCGAACGGGATCATGAACCGCGGAACCATCTTCCCGCTCACCAAGTAGCCATCGGTTCCGGCGCGGGTGTTGCGGCGGGCCGGCAGCGATGCCGTGCCTTCCGACGCACCCGCGCAGACCCCAGAACAAAGAGAAATCGAGAATACGCATGACTGACGCCACCATTTCTGGCTTCCAGATGGACTTCTTCTCACTCGCCGGCAAGAACGCCATCGTCACTGGTGGCAACACCGGGCTCGGCCAGGCATTCGCCCTGGCCCTGGCGAAGGCCGGCGCGAACGTCTTTGCCGTGAGCATCATGCCCGACGACGGGACCACCGGCGCCCTCGTCGAGGAAGCCGGCGCGAGGTATGGCTATCTCATGGCGGACATCACCGCGGACGGAAACCCCAAGCGGGTCGTCGACGCCTGCGTCGAGGAATTCGGCAGCGTCGACATCCTCGTCAACTGCGCCGGTCGCAGCATCAACGAGCCTGACGTCACCAAATACACCCGCACCCAGTGGGACCCGATGGTCGCTCTCAACCTCACCGCGGCCTTCGAGATGTCCCACGAGTGTGCCAAGTTGATGATCGAGCAGGGCAGCGGCAAGATCATCAACATCTGCTCGGTGTTCACTTTCCTCGGCGGCCAGTGGTCCCCCGCCTACGCCGCCACCAAGCACGGCATCGCCGGATTCACCAAGGCGTACTGCGACGAGCTGGCGCAGTTCGGGATTCAGGTGAACGGCATCGCGCCGGGCTACTACGCCACCGAGCTCACCTCGGCGACCCGGGCGAACGCCGACACCAACCAGCGCGTGCTCGACCACATCCCAGCCAACCGGTGGGGCCAGACCCAGGACCTCATGGGGGCGACGGTGTTTCTGGCAAGCCGCGCCTCCGACTACGTGAACGGCCACATCCTGAGTGTCGACGGAGGCTATCTGGTGCGCTGAGCGCCGGTAATGACGATGAATCTCACTCTGCCTAAGAAATACATTCTGGGGATCGACGGCGGCTCCCAAAGTTCGAAGGTCGTCATCTTCGACACCGACGGACGAGTCGTGTGCGAGGCGAGCCAGGCCCTGAAACCCCTCAGCACCCCCGCTCCGGGAGTTGTCGAGCATCCGGACGACGACCTCTACGACTCGATCGTGGCGGCGGCATCCCGGGCCATGGAGGCGTTCTCGGGCGATCCCGCGGATATCATCGGCGTCGGCTTGTGCACCATTCGGTGTTGTCGGGCCCTGACCCGAGCGGACGGCACCCTCGTCGAGCCGGTGCAGAACTGGATGGACGAACGCCTCTCCAAACCCTACGAACCGACCAACGACGACGTCGTCTACGTCACCACCACGTCTGGCTACCTCATGGGACGGATCACCGGCCAACTCACCGACACCGTCGCCAACTACATCGGCCCATGGCCGATGGACGTCGGCGCGTGGGACTGGTTCAGTGACGAGAAGGAGTTCGACTCATTCAACGTCAGCCGGGGCATGCTGTATCGGCTGCAGATGCCCGGGGACGTGGGCGGTCACGTGAATGACGAGTTCGCGGCCCGCACCGGAATCCCGCGGGGCCTCCCGGTGGTGCACACGGCGAACGACAAGGCCGCCGAGGCTCTCGGGGCGGGTCTTCGCGACGAGACGACGGGCCTGGTGTCGCTCGGCACCTACATCGCCGGGATGATCGTGGGAGCGGAATACGTCGCGGAGCCGAAGGCCTACTTCTCCAATTTCGCGTCGGAGCCGCATCGTTACCTCTACGAGAGCGGCGGCATTCGCCGGGGCATGTGGACAGTCTCGTGGCTGCGAGGCCTGCTCGGGCAGGAGATCACCGAGGCCTCATCGGCCGCCGGTCTGACCGGGGATGAGCATCTCAATGCCCTGGCCTCCGCCGTCCCGCCGGGAAGCGACGGCCTGCTGTGTGTTCTCGATTGGCTCGCGCCGCCGACAGAGCCACACAAGAGGGGGATGTTCGTCGGATTCGACGAGCGCCACGGGTATGCCCACATGTACCGCGCCATCCTCGAGGGAATCGCCTTCACCATGAAGAAGAACATGGTTGACATGCAGGAGGAGCGGGGCATCCGCATCAACACTCTCGTGGTCTCGGGCGGCGGCTCGTCCAGCGACCCTTGCATGCAGATCTTCGCCGACGTCTTCGGCATCCCCGTGGTGCGCAACGAGGTGCGCAACGCCGCCGGCCTCGGCGCGGCCATCTGTGTGGCCGTGGCCTGCGACCTGTACCCGACCTTCGACGACGCCTCGAGCAACATGGTGCATCGCGAAGATCGGTTCGAGCCGAATCCCGAGAATGCCGAACTCTACGCCCGGCTGGGAGAGGTCTCCGCCGACCTCAGGGCGCAGACCGACTCCATCCTCCAACGCACTCACCGAATCCTTCTCGATCACCAAGGAGCAAATCGACCATGAATAAGCCCGGCAAATCAACGAAGATTTTCCAGCTCGCCCTCCTGATTCTGGCGGGCGGCTCCATCTACCCGCTGGTGTACCTGCGCCAGAACTTCGAAGCGACCATCCTGAAGGTCTTCGACATGTCCAACGCCGAGCTGGCGAACCTCTACTCGATGCTCGGCATCATCTTCGTCGTCGGCTACCTCCCCAGCGGATGGCTGGCCGACAGGTTTCGCACGAAGTACCTGATCACCTTCTCGCTGGCGCTCACGGCGATCGCCGGACTGTTCTATGCCCAGATCCCCAACAAGTCGACGCTGGTGTATGTCTTCCTCGTCTGGGGCTTCGCCTCGGTGTTCACCTTCTGGAGTGCGCTCCTCAAGGCCGTCAACCTCCTGGCCGCAAAGAACGAGGAAGGGCGATTCTTCGGCGCTCTCGATGGGGGTCGAGGGGTGGTCGAAGCGGCTCTTGCCACGGTGGCAGTGGCCATATTCGCGCTGTTCGTCGGGAGCGGCGGTTCGCACCTCGCCGACACCAGGGCGGGATTCCAGGCGGTCGTCTACATGTACTGTGCCGTGCTCATCGTGCTTGCCGTCGCGCTCGTCGTGGTGCTGCCCCGCCATGAGCCGAAGCCCGACGGAGCGACCCACACCGAGCCCGTCGAATCCACCTTCGCCGCTGTGGGTCGCATCCTGAAGATCCGCGAGGTGTGGGTGCTCATGTTCGTGCTCTTCTGCGGGTACACCCTCTTCTGGGCCTACTACTACTTCTCCGGCTACCTGACGACGAACCACGCGGTGACCCCGGTCGCCGCCGGCGTCGTGACGGTGATCGTGATGTGGATGCGTCCCATCGGCGGATTCGGCGGCGGATACCTTGCGGACAGGCTCGGCAAGTCGCGGGTGTTGTCGGCCGCCATGGTGATTGCGGCGATCGGACTCATCGCCCTGGCGCTGATGCCCGTCGGTTTCGCCATCGGTCTGGTCTACGCCCTGGTGGTTCTCGTCGGTCTGTTCGTCTACGTGATCCGCGGTGTGTACTGGTCGCTGCTGGAGGACTGCCGTGTCCCGGTCGCGGCCACGGGCATCGCGATCGGGCTGATCTCGCTCGTGGGCTACCTTCCCGACATCGTCCTGCCTCAGATCAGTGCCGCGATCTACACCGCGTATGGCAAGGACGTGGCCGGGGCCAACAACCTCTACTTCCTCATCACGGCCGCCATCGGCTTGGTAGGTGCCGGTGCCGCCGCGTACTTTGCGGTGCTGGTGAGAAGGCGCAAGACCGCCGAGGTCGCCGAGACGGGCGTCGAACAGCCCGTTGTGGCGTCCGGGCCCACCGGCGTCTAGAGGCGGTTCTCCAGACCGGCGTCGCGAGAGAGGCGCCGGTCAGCTCCCCACATAGGCCGCAAGGTACTGACCGGTGAGCGTGGAGCGCGCGGCGACGAGGTCGGCCGGTGTGCCGGCGAAGACGACCCGCCCCCCGTCGTGGCCGGCACCGGGCCCGAGGTCGATGATCCAGTCGGCGTGCGCCATCACGGACTGGTGGTGCTCGACGACGATCACCGACTTGCCGGAGTCGACCAGCCGATCGAGCAGTCCGAGGAGCTGCTCGACGTCGGCGAGATGGAGGCCGTTCGTGGGCTCGTCGAGAACGTAGACCTCCCCCTTCTCGCCCATGTGGATGGCCAGCTTGAGTCGCTGGCGCTCGCCGCCCGACAGGGTGGTGAGCGGTTGGCCGAGGCTCAGATAGCCGAGCCCGACGCCGGCGAGTCGATCCAGCACGACACGGGCCGCCGGCGTGTGCGCCTCTCCGGCGCCGAAGAACTCCCTGGCCTCGCTCACCGGCATCGCGAGCACCTCGCTGATGTCGCGGCCACCGAGGTGGTACTCGAGCACCGATGCCTCGAACCGTTTGCCCTCGCACACCTCGCAGACCGTGGCGACGCCGGCCATCATGGCCAGGTCCGTGAAGATCACGCCGACCCCGTTGCAGTTGGGGCAGGCGCCCTCCGAGTTGGCGCTGAAGAGCGCCGGCTTCACGCCGTTCGCCTTGGCGAACGCCTTGCGGATCGGGTCGAGAAGGCCGGTGTAAGTGGCCGGGTTGCTTCGCCGCGAGCCGCGAATGGCGCTCTGATCGACGGTGACGACGCCGTCCAATCCCGACACCGAGCCGTGGATCAGTGAACTCTTGCCCGAGCCCGCCACTCCGGTGACGACGACCATCACGCCCAGCGGGATGTCGACATCCACGTTCTGCAGGTTGTGTTCCGTCGCGCCGCGGATCTCGAGGGTTCCCGATGGCGAGCGCACCGTCTCCTTGAGGGCGGCACGGTCGTCGAGGTGGCGACCGGTGAGGGTGTCGCTTGCGCGGAGCCCCTCGAAGGTGCCCTCGAAGCAGACCGCTCCGCCCGCGGTGCCGGCGCCCGGACCGAGGTCCACAACGTGGTCGGCGATCGCAATGGTCTGCGGCTTGTGCTCCACGACGAGAACCGTGTTTCCCTTGTCCCGAAGCTGCAGCAGGAGCGTGTTCATGCGGTCGATGTCGTGCGGATGCAGTCCAACGGTGGGCTCATCGAAGACGTAGGTGATGTCGGTGAGCGGAGAGCTGAGGTGACGGATCATCTTGGTGCGCTGAGCCTCGCCGCCCGACAGTGTGCCGGTCGGACGGTCGAGCGAGAGGTAGCCCAGGCCGATCTCCACGAACGACTCGAGGGTCTGCTGCAGCGACTGGAGAAGGGGCGCCACCGTCGGTTCATCGAGGCCGTGCACCCATCCGGCCAGGTCGCTGATCTGCAGGGCGGAGGCGTCCGCGATGCTGATGCCCGCGATCTTGGACGACCGAGCACCCTCGTTGAGCCTGGTCCCGCCGCATTCCGGGCAGGTGGTGAAGGTGACGGCCCGGTCGACGAAGGCACGGATGTGCGGTTGCATCGACTCCCGGTCTTTGGAGAGCATCGACTTCTGGATCTTGGGGATCAGGCCCTCGTAGGTCAGGTTGATGTTGTCGACCTTGATCTTGGTCGGCACCTTGTACAACAGGTCGTGGAGCTCGCGCTTGCTGAACGACCTGATCGGCTTGTCCGGGTCGAAGAAGCCGGCGCCACTGAAGATGCGGCCGAACCAGCCGTCCATGCTGTAGCCGGGGATGGTGAGCGCGCCGTCGTTGAGGGACTTGCTGTCGTCGTAGAGCTGGGTCAGGTCGAGGTCGGTGACGCTGCCCATCCCCTCGCAGCGCGGGCACATTCCCCCGGTGACGCTGAAGGTCCGGCGCTCCTTCACGGTCTGCCCGTGACGTTCGAGGGTGACGGCACCCGCCCCGCTCGCCGACGCCACGTTGAAGGAGAACGCCTGGGGCGAGCCGATGTGCGGGCGTCCGAGCCGGCTGAACACGATTCGGAGCATCGCATACGCGTCGGTGACGGTGCCGACGGTGGAGCGCGGATTGGCACCCATCCGCTCCTGGTCGACGACGATCGCGGTGGTCAGACCGTCGAGAACGTCGACCTCGGGCCGCGCCAGCGTCGGCATGAAGCCCTGAACGAATGCGCTGTACGTCTCGTTGATGAGGCGCTGCGACTCCGCCGCGATCGTGCCGAACACCAGCGAACTCTTGCCTGATCCGGAGACTCCGGTGAACGCCGTCAGCCTTCGCTTCGGAAGCTCGACGGTGATGTCCTTGAGGTTGTTGGCGCGAGCGCCCTGAACGCGGATCAGATCGTGGCTGTCGGCAGGCCTCTGCTCGGGCGCCCGGGTGTCCGCGGTCCTGCTGGTGGTCATGCTCATGGTCTTCAGGGTAGGCCGCTGGCGCCGAATTTCCCTTCTCCCTTCCTGCTCGAAAATTGTGGTAGCGAAGGATTCTCAGTGCACCCCTAGGCTGGTGGCGCGAGGGATCCCCTCTCCGTCCGGTGGATGCGCCGGAAGACGCTCCGCCGAAGCCGCGCCACCTGCGCACGAAGGGCAACCCGTGTTCGACTTTCTGTTCTCCCCCGTGCCGGCGATCATCATCGGCGTCATCGTTCTCTTCTTCGTCGTTCTCATCTACGCCAAGTCCGTCTACAAGAACGCCGGCCCGGACGAGGCGATCCTGATCACCGGAAAGCGGTCGAAGGTGAAGACCGTCGGCGGTGTCGCGACCGAGGAGTCCGGCATCCGCATCGTCGTCGGCTCCGGCGTGTTCATCACGCCGTTCTTCCAGAAGGCCTTCAAGATCAGCCTCCGCTCCCGCGCCATCGAGCTCGCCGCCGTCGCGCAGGACGCCCGCGGGATCACCCTCACGGTCGAGGCCGTCGCCATCGTGAAGGTCGGCGACACCCACTCGGCGATCCTCGCGGCCGGCCAGCGCTTCATCGGCAACGACAAGAACATCGACGGCTTCGCCCTGGAAGTGCTGTCCGGTTCGCTTCGCTCGTCGATCGGCGGCACGGATGTGCAGACCATCATCCAGAAGCGGGATGAGCTCGGTGCCGCGGTTCTGTCCACCGCCCGCGAGTCCCTTCTCAGCCAGGGACTCGACGTCGACTCCTTCGAAATCAAGGGCATCTCCGACGACAACGACTACATCCGCAACATGGGCCGCGCCGAGCAGGCCGCGGTGCTGAGGGCTGCCGAGGTGGCGGAGGCGCAGGCCGGGCAGGCGTCCCAGGAGGCGGCGATCGCCGCCGAGCAGGCGGTCGCCATCGCCCAGAACACGTTGGCCCTCAAGCGTGCCGCACTCCAGCTCGACACGGACAAGGCCACGGCGGAGGCCGCGGGAGCGAAGCCGCTGGCCGAGGCGAAGACGCGGCAGAACATCGTGCACGAGCAGGAGGTCACCGCTCAGGCGGCCGCGAAGCTGCGCACCGCCGAGCTCGCCTCCGAGGTCAACGCCGTCGCCGACGCGGACGCGTACAAGGTGAAGGTTGCCGCGACTGCCGAGGCCCAGGCGCGGGTCATCGCGGCCAACGCCGAGCGCGACAGCCGCATCGCGAACGCCGACGCCATCCGCGCGGAGGGCCAGGCGACCGCCGACGCCATTCTCGCCAAGGGCGCCGCCGAGGCCGAGGCGACCAAGCTTGCGGCGGCCGCCGTCGCGCAGCGCTCGGAGGCGCTCATCCAGCTTCGCCTGGTTGAGATGCTCCCGCAGATCGCGCACGAGCTCGCCGCGCCGCTGGGCAACATCGACCAGCTGACCGTGGTCTCCACCGACGGCGCGAGCCAGCTCACCAAGAACGTCGCCGGCGGATTCTCCGAGATCGACGCGGTGTTGAAGTCGACGACCGGACTCGACATCCGCAGCCTCCTCGGGAGCTTTGTCGGCGCGGCGGCAGGCACTGCCGCGGCCCACGCCGCGCAGCCCGCCGCGACGGTCACCCTTCCGAGCGAGGTGAGCGTGAAACTGCCGAAGATTCGGCTCGACTCGGCCCCGTCGGTGCCGACGGTCTCGGTGCCGTCCGTGGTGCCGTCCGTCTCGGTGCCGTCCGTCTCCGTGGAGGACTAGCGCGTCTCGGCCCTTTGGCGGTGCCGCCCGCGTCGGTCGGGCCGTGTTCTGCAGGACGGGACCCGGAGGCGTGGGTGCCTACCCCGCAGACTCTGGTTATGCAGGACAGCGTGTGCAGGACAGCCTGTGCGCGACAGCTTGTGCAGGCCAGTTTGTGCAGGCCAGCTTGTGCAGGACAGTTTGTGCAGGACACGGCAGGGGTTCGACGGCCCGAAGGGTCCCGGTCTGCAGGACGCTCTCGTCGGTTCTGCACCTCTCGTCCTCGCTATCCGCCCGAGCCGTCCTGCACAACCTGTCCTGCACAACCGGAGTCTGCGGGGTGGACAACCGTCGACGCCGGCGCCGTCCTGCAGAACCTGTCCTGCACAACCGGAGTCTGCGGGGTGGGCACCCGTGGGAGCCCGCAAATCGCCAGAACGTCCTGCACAACGCGTGCCTGGGCAAGAGAGGCCTCACACGGCGATCGAAGCCCGCCCACCCGCCAGCCGGTTGACCGACTTCGCGGGCCAGCACAGCTACCCGGCGGTGTGCTCGTTAACGAAGTCGAGGGCGATCTTGGCAACATCCTCCCACCCGCTGTCGATCGTGAGCGAGTGGCCGCGGTGAGGAATCGAGACGATTTCCGTGACCCCCACGTTGCGCTTCTGCCGGTTGTACGAGGCGTTGACGATCGCCCACGGCACCGTGTGGTCGTCCGCCCCCGAGATGAGAAGGAGCGGACCGCGGTCGGGGTTGGTGGTGTCCACCTTGTCGTCGGACCACGGATTGAAATTGGCGGTGGCCGCGGAGAAGAGGGGGCGACCGGGGGCGGCGACGTGGTACCTCTCGTAGATCTCCCTCGCCTCCTGCTCGTCGAGGGCGTTCGCCCAGCCATAGGCGAATTGCTCAAAGGTGAGGGTGACGGCTCGGTCGAAGTTGGCCGGATTGGCCAGCACCGGGGACGATGACCGGAGCGAGGACACCGGCAGGGGAAGCACCCCTTGGAACGGCGCCGGGTCGATCGCGACGGTGGCGCGCGAGGCGCCGTCGCCGGCGAGCTTCTGCGCGATGACCCCGCCGAACGAGTGGCCCACGAGCGCGGGTTTGGAGCCGAGTTTCGCGATGGCCTCGAGATAGTGGCTGGTGACGGCACCGATCGACTTCCTGGCGAAGACCTCCGGATGCTCGCGCGCCTCCCCCACGGTCTCCGGGTCGTCCGGCCACCCCGGAGCGATCGTGGCGAAGCCGTTCTCCTCGAAGAGCGTGCGCCACTCGTCCCAGCTGCTCGGCAGGAGCCAGAGACCGTGCACGAAGACCACGGGGGTGAGCCCCGTGGAATTCGCGCGCTCGATTTGTTTCAGTTCGTGGTCGGTGATCGTTGTCACGGCCGCACCTCCAAACGAATGGGATATCTCGATCGTCCTCGCCTCGCACCGGCCGGGTCAAGAACGAGCTGGCACGACTTGCCCGTTCGGGGTTCCGTACCTCGCGCGAGGCGTCTATCGTGACGATTAGCGGCCCGAACCGGGGTGCGGAGTTCGACTGCCGATAACTCGACGACGAGAGCAGGAGAAGAGACTGATGACTGACAGCACAGGCGAACGTGACGCCAAGGGCATGTACCAGGACGAGCAGTTGCCCGACGGAACCCGCTCGACCTCATCCGGTGACGAGGGCATGTACACCGACGAACAGCTGCCGGATGGATCGCGCAGCACCGCCACGGACAAGCGCGGGACGTACACGGATGAAGAGTTGCGTGATGGCTCACGCACTCGCGAAGACGAGACCGAGCCCGACATGGGCAGCTACACGGAATCGGAGACTCGCGAGGGCGAGAAGGAGCGGAAGGACCAGCACGATTGACGCCGTGATGTCTGCGCCGTCTGGACCGTTTGCACGATGGTTGCTCGCTCGCTCGCTCGCTCGCTCGCAGTGAGCAGTTCGACGAGGGTGCGGCAGAGCCCCGCGTTCTGGGGTAGGACGGGCATCGCCCTGCCATGAGCAATGCCCGTAAACTCCTGAAAGGGCCAGTATCGGGCCCCGCTATCGGGGGATGTCAGCGTGTCAACGAATCTGCAGTCCGACGTGGTGTCGGCAGGCTGGTACGCCGACCCCGAGGACGACGGTCGGCTTCGCTGGTGGGACGGTGAGGCCTGGACGGCCGACGTCATCGCAGCGGCGGCGGTCGTTCAGGAGACCGCGCCGGAGACTCGGCCAGAGAATCAGCCGGAGAGTCAGCCGGACGCCGTGCACGAGGATCTTCCGCACGCCGTGCCGGACGCCGTCGCCGGCACGGAGGTATTTCTCAGCCGTCGGCAACTGCGGGAGAAGAACGGTCCGCTCACCACCGAGTCTGCGGAAGAGCCGGAGCCGACCGAGCCGGAGGCGACCGCGCCGCAGGCTCCGGTTGCGCCCACTGACGAGCCGCGGCCTCCCTCGTCGCCCCATCCGGAGGTACCGCCCCTCGAGCCACGCCCGCTGAGTGTCCCGGCGGGCTGGTTCGACGACCCGACGGGTCTCGAATTGAACCGCTGGTGGAATGGCACCGAGTGGACCGAGCACACGGCACCCAAACCGGCCGAGCCGGTCGCTGCCGAATCGCCCGCCACGGCATTCCGCCCCCGCGTGCCCGAGATCGAAACGCTCCCCCAGGACCTGACCCACGCCTACGTGCCGTTCGGCGACCACCGCTCCTGGCAGGCCCACATGCCGCCGATGGTGACGGCACCGATCAGGTGGAACACCCCGGGCGCCATCGCTGTCGGCTTCACCCCGTTGGTTGGCCTGATCGCCGCCGTGGGTATCGTTGCGCTCACCCTTCTGGGCTCCGGAGCGTGGTGGTGGTCCATCGGCGCCGCGCTTCTGCCACTTCTCTGGTCGATTGCCTTCGCGTCGCGGGACCGCATCAAGCTGGACGTGTGGGGCTACGAGGCGCGGGCAAGCCTCGGCTGGCTCCTTCTCGGCCCGCTCGCCTACCTCATCGCTCGCACCGTTCGGGTCCACCAGCGGGTTCACCGGGGCTCGTTCCCGCTGTGGCTGTTCATCATCAACTCGGTGCTCATCTCGGCGCTCGCCGTAGGGGCGGGTGTCGGCCTGGGCGCGAGCGTGGCTGCTCGTGGCACCGCGGCGATAGAACAGCAGACCGAGGCCGGACTCCGCGCCCAGGGCCACGAATACTCGGTGGTGTGCCCGGCGTCCTTGACCATTTTCGTGGTCGGCTCCACGTTCGATTGCATCGCCTCCGACGCCGCAGGAACAGTCGGCACCGTATCGGTGAAGATCACCGGCGCGAACGGCATGTTCGCCTACCGCTTCACGCCGTCGCCCTCGACGGGGGCATGACGGCGGCTACCTGCCCGAGACCGAGCCGAACCGATTGTCCGGGTCGAGACGGCCGAGCATCCTCGCCATGATGCGGTCGAGATCCGCCACGTCGTCGTCATCGAGAACGTCGATCACATTCTCGCGTACGGTGCGCACGTGGCCGGGGGCTGTGGCGACCACCTTCTCCCAACCCGCCTCCGAGAGCACGGCGTTCGTCGCGCGACGATCCTCCGGGCACGGGACGCGGTTGAGGTAGCCGCGGGTCTCGAGTCGCGAGACGACGTGCGACAGGCGCGGCAGGGTCGCGTTCGTCTCGGCGGCAAGCTGCGTCATCCGGAGCGTTCGCCCCGGCGCCTCGGAGAGCATCGCGAGCACGAAGTACTCGAAGTGGCTCAGTTCGGCGTCCCGCTGCAACTGCGAATCGAGCACCCCTGGAAGCAGTTCGACAACGGAGATGAACTTCCTCCACGAGTCGAGCTGGGGGGCGGTGAGCCACGGCGTGTCGTCCATCTGCCCATCCTAGCAAATTAACTTGACGCTACAACTAAACGCGCTATGTTGGTTGTATCAACAACTATTGCGGTTGTTGCTCAACGACAATGGGAGTAGAACAAATGGCTGACATCACGATCATCGGTGCGGGAAACATGGGCGCGGCGATTGCCGCAGTGGCCGTTGCAGGCGGCAATTCGGTGCAGGTGCTCGCCCGGGACGCCTCGAAGGCCGCTGCGGCCAGTCCGTCGGCCTCGGCCGGAGTCGTCGGCGACCCGATCACCGGAGACATCGTCGTGCTCGCGCTGCCGTTCGGCGCCATTGCCGAGGTGATCGCCGAGATCGGCGGGCAACTCGACGGCAAGATCGTGGTCGACATTTCGAACCCGGTCGACTTCTCCACCTTCGACTCCCTCGTCGTTCCGGCCGACTCATCCGCGGCCCAGGAGATCGCGGCACTCGTGCCGTCTGCGAGGGTTCTCAAGGCCTTCAACACCAACTTCGCGGCGACCCTGCACAGCGGACGGGTCGGCGAAGAGGGCACCACGGTGATCGTCGCCGGGGATGACGTCGACGCCAAGGCCGCCCTCATCGGCGCGCTCGCGGGCAGTGGCGTGGCCGCGGTCGACGGCGGGAGCCTGAGGCGCGCCCGCGAGCTGGAGGCCCTCGGCTTCCTGCAGCTGACTCTCGCCGCCGGTGAGAAGACGTCCTGGACGAGCGGATTCGCCCTCGCCGGCTGACTCACCGGCCCTCGCCGGCTGGCCCGCGTCTTGCGTCTTGCGTCTCGCCTGGCACTCCGAGGGCCCGCGCTTTTCCGGAGGTTTCGGATCCCACGCTCGAATTTTGCGCCGCAGCCGGCCATATCGGCCCGGAATCGCGCGCTGTGTGAAGAACCTCCGGAGAAGCGCCCACCATCCGAGGACTCAGACGAAGCGGATCTTCTCCTGGAGCTTGGCACGGACCTCGAACAGCTCGGCTCCCCCGGCGAGTGCCCGGCCGGGCAGGCCGTCACGCAGCAGCGCCGAGAGGTATGACCGCTGCACGGCGACGCCCGCGGCTCCGCGAACGTTGCCCAGGGAGACGACGGGCGCGTCCAGTTCGTCATCGGGGAGCACTATCACGAGGGCGGTGAAGCGTACGCGAACGGCGCGGACGAGGGCCTTCGCTCGAAGGCCGAGCTGGTGCATCGGGCGATCCTCGGTGAGATCATAGGTGTCGACGGCTCCGACCAATTCACCCCGCCGGACGCGCACCGGCGCGCCGTAGTCCTCGGAGAGGATGGCAAACAGGCCGGTCGGGCCCAGCACCACGTGGTCGATCTTGTTCTCCGGGTCGCCGGTCGCCACGTCGTGCCAGACGGTGTAGCCGATCCCTAGCAACGACAGGGTGCGGGCAGTGGCCTCCTCGGCGAGAGCATCGGCAAGAATGTGCCGGATCTCCCGCGGCGCGCCCCTGACCAGCGCCGGGTCGTATGGATCCGTGAGCTCCTCGCCGCGGCCCACCCATTCGCGCATGAGGGCGAGGTAGCGTTCGCGCCGCCAGCCCCCGGGGTGGCCGTAGGCCCGCGCACGTGGGCGCGTGTCCCGCTGCTTCGGGGCGGACCGGGGCGCCCAGGTGAACGAGCCGTCCCCTTCCGCGTCCTGGTCTGCCGTGGCGCGCGAGAAGCCGCCTCGATCGTAGGCCTCGCGATCGGCCGGCGTGCCGATCCGCTCCCAGGCCAGCTGAACGGCGACGAATCGTGCCGTGCTCCCCCCGGTGTCCGGGTGGGACTCCCGCAGCAGCCGGCGGTACGCGCGACGCAGCTCGTCCTCGCTGGCCGAGGGGCTCACCCCGAGCACCTCGTAGGGCGTCGCCGAGATTGGGCTGTCTGGCATGGGTTCTTTCTGGCCGGGGCGCGTCGTTCGCGCCGGGAACGCTGTCGAGAATATCGAACCGACCCTGTGACCCGGATGGTGGGGAGCGGTTTTCAGCGTAGGGCATGCGCAGGCGGACCCCGCCCGCGCGACCGCATGATAGGCGCGAACTCCTCACCTCAAGGTCACAGTTGCCCGAGAGAATGCATCATCAACATTTGAGTCCTCACACGAAGGGCGCGTGCCCTTTTCCTTGCCCCGCGCGTGCGATTAGCGTCGAAAGGGCAAGTAACCACTCTGGAACGTAAGTAACCACACCGGAATGCAAGTAACCACACCGGAATGCAAGTAACCACACCGGAATGTACAGAGATTCACTGAGTCAGGGGATAAACAATGACATCGAGTACTGGAACCGCAGAACGAACGACAGCCGAAACCACATCGGCACAGGAAGCATCGGGTGAGCGCGTGACCGCGCAACTTCACGCCGGGCGACTTCGCCTCCAATTGGAGAGCCGACGCGCAGCGATGGGAATCGGGGTGGCCGCGATAGCGGCGATCCACGTTCTCGACCTGCCGGACAAACTCAAGGAAACGCCCTACCTCGGGTACCTCTACATTGTTCTCATTGTGGCGGCGCTCGTGATCACGGAACGGCTGTTCACCGTTGCCACGAAGCTCGACTACCTCGCCGCCGGGGCCCTCGCGGCCGCGGTTCTCGTGGCATTCGTGATCAATCGCACGGCCGGAATGCCGGGCGCGATGGATGACATCGGCAACTGGCTCGAACCGCTGGGGCTTCTCTCCCTCGTGGTCGAAGTGTTCGTCGTGTGGCAGTCCGTCGCCGCGCTCAGGGCGATCCGTCGCCTCCGCGCACTCGCGATCGCCTGACCGCAGGGTCGAGAACGGCCGAACGGCCGCGTCATACCGGTATCCCGAACACTCGGATATCTCGAATTCCGGGAATACCGGCCGAGGCGCGGCCGTTCGCTATCTCATGGGCATAAACGACATCCCGATCACCACCATCGACGGGCAGACCACCTCGCTCGGCGCGTACCCCGATAAGGTGCTGCTCATCGTGAACGTCGCCTCCCGATGCGGGCTCGCCCCGCAGTACGAGAAGCTCGAGGCGTTGCAGAAGAAGTACGGCGAGAAGGGCTTCACCGTGCTGGGCTTCCCCAGCAACCAGTTCCTGCAGGAGCTGAGCAGCGAGGACGCCATCAAGGAGTATTGCTCCACCACGTGGGGTGTCACCTTCCCGATGTTCGAAAAGGTCAGGGTGAACGGCCGCTCGCAGCATCCGCTCTACGCGGAACTCGTCAAGACCCCGGATGCCGCCGGCACCGCGGGCAAGGTCAAGTGGAACTTCGAGAAGTTCGTGGTCACCCCCTCCGGTGACGTGCACCGCTTCCGTCCCACCACGGAGCCGGACGACCCGGCGATCGTCGGCCTGATCGAGGAATCGCTTCCCCGCTAGCGAGACCCGTCGCGCCCGCGCGGCCTGACGGAGCACGGGCAAGCGTGGGCGAAGTCATCGGGCGCTCGCCCGAGATCATCGGTCGCTTCTCCGAGCCGGAAACCGGTAGTCATCGGGTGCCAGCCAGCGCACACCGCGGCGATGGCTGAGGAGGAAGCCGCGCACCCGCACGCCCCTCTCGCCGAACTGTTCGTCGATTGCCCGAGCCCACGCCGTGTCGGCGGGGGTCACGGCCTGGTCGGCAAACCGCTCGATCACGACGATCACCGACGCCGCGTCGACAGACTCCATGGCCGCGGAGATGCCCGCCGCCAGGGTGCTGACCGATGCGTCGGGACGGGTCGGCGGATCGCCGACGGGGATGATGAGCGGCAGCTGCACCTGGTGCTCGTCGAGGAAGAGGAACCAGAGCTGGCGGCGGCAGGCGCGCCCCACGAGGCGGAGACCCTCTGCTCGACGAGGGCATCGGTGTTGAGCGGCTGCAGGAGCGACTCGTTGTAGGTCGGTGGCTTCATGGCGCAATGTTGCACGCCGCAACGAGGCGACGGAGGCGCAGGGCCGGGATCGGTGCACGGGCCTCGCGATTGGCCGGGTGGGAGGAAGGGGCGGCCTACTCGGCACCGGTGTCATCGGAGAGTCGGAGCTCCTCGAGATCGATGCGAGCCTGCACGCGCCGAAGAATCACGTCGTCGATGTGGTTCTCGTCGCGGAGTCTCAGCAGCGTCTTGCGTTTGATCGGCAGCAGGGCGAGCCGGAGGGCCGCCTCGTGGTCGGTGTCGATCTCGTCGCGACGGGCTTGCTCGGGATTTCCCTCCTCCCGGTGGATCCGCTCCAACAGCGCCTCATAGTTCTTGGCCAGGCGTTGCGATGCCTCCACCGGCACCCCGAGTCGGCTGGCGGTGTCTGGCAGGGCGTCGAGCATGGCGCGGAGGGTCTCCTGCTCCGCGAGCAGCTCCTCGTCCAGCTCGGTCGGGTCCGGCGGCAGCCTGGCCCAGCGCACGACCGCCGGCATGGTGAGACCCTGCACGAGAAGGGTGAAGAGGATCACGGTGAAGGTGACCGCAATCACCACGTTCCGGCCCTCGAGCGGCTGACCGTCCGCGGTCTGCTGCGGCAGGGCGAGCGCGGCGGCGAGCGACACCGCTCCCCGGAAGCCCGCCCAGCCCAGCGGAAAACGCTGGCGGAACGGCACCCGCCTGGAGCGCTGCTGGGGCCGCCGGTCGATCGCCCGGATCAGGTAGGGCGTCGTGTTGGTCCAGGCGAGCCGCACCGCGAGCACCGACAGGGCGATGATGACCCCGAGCGCGACGGTGCTCCCCCACGATCCATCGAGTCCGAGCACGATCTTGTGCAGCTCGATCCCGATCAACACGAAGAGGGCGCCGTTGAGGATGTAGGTGGCGAGTTGCCAGAATCCGAACGACTGGGATCGCATGCTCGCGGTGATCACGCGGGGACCGAGCTGGCTGAGCACCAGCCCGCAGGTGACCACGGCCACGACCCCCGAGACGCCGAGCGCCTCCGCCGGCAGGTAGGCGAGAAACGGGGTCAGCACGCTCAGGGTGTTCGCGAGAAGCCTCTCCCGCACGTACAACCGGACGGCGACGACGGCGAGCCCGACGACCAGCCCGATCGCGATTCCGAACCCGTAGGACGCGACGAAGCGCAGCGAGGTCTCCCCCAGCGAGGCGGGCACCCCGGACACCGCCGCCGCGACCGCGACGGAGTACAGCACGAGCGCGGTGCCGTCGTTGACGAGGCTCTCCGCCCGCAGGATGGTGATGGTGCGTCGCGGAAGGCGCCCGGCGACGGCGACGACCGCCGTGGCATCCGTGGGGGCGAGGATGGCGCCGAGCGCGATCGCCATCGGCCAGGCGAGCCCGAAGGCATGGGCGACGAGCGCGACCACCCCGGCGGTGGCGAAGACGAGGCCCACCGAGAGGAGGAGGATCACCCGGAGGTTGGCGCGGATCTCCCGAAGCGAGGTGTTGAGCGCGTCCCAGTAGAGCAGGGCAGGCAGAAAGAGCAGCAGCACGAGATCCGGCGGAAGCTCGATGCTGCCGAGCGCCGGGATGAAGCCGAGTCCCGCGCCGAGCACGAGGAGCACGAGCGGCGCGGCCACCGACAACCGGCTGGCGATCGCGCCGCCCAGCAGGATCGTCGCGCCGAGAACAACGACGAGCTCGAGTCCCTGCACCGACCCTCCGCCCGATCCGTCCACGCTGCGTTGGATCTAACCTACCGGCGGCGCGGGTGCGAGGCGATCCCGGCCGCCGAGTGGTGGTCGGTCAGTTCGGGCCGGGCACGCTCGCGAAGACGAGCGACACGGCGCCCCACCAGACGAGCAGCTCCACCACGATGCCGGTCAGCGGCAGCCACCAGGTGATCCGTCGACGCACCAGACTCACGACCGTGAGCACGAGGGTGAGTAGCATGACGACGCTCGGCCCGATCATGGCGATCAGCCAGCCGGCGGTGAGCTGCGGGAGGTTGCACTCCCTGTTTGCCCCGCACGAATCGGCGGCCATCACGAGGAAGATCGACGACAGCGAGACGAGAGCACCGATTCCGAGCCCCAGCAGCGTGAGCAGGATCGACAGCACGAGATCCCAGACGATGATGGGACGACGCAGGCCGGGAACGATGACACTCACTGCTGGTTGACGCTCACTATCTGCTCGACGGTGCCGGTCGGATCGGGTGCCGGTTGCTCCACCCTACGACAGCCGTCGTCGGATCAGTCCGTGGAGTACCAGGAGGGATCGTCCGCTTCGCGATCCTCCGATTCCAGCGCCCCATCGGGAACGTAGGCCGCCACTATCGCCTCGAATTGCGCCGTCGTCGTCGGCACCTGGAGGAGCGGCGTCGGAGCGTCGTCGAAATGCTTGCCCATGGCTCTCTTCTCTCACTCGTGTTTGTCGCTCTCGGCGGCGACCATTCTGCTGGTCATTGCACCCTGCGCCCCGGGGACCCGTTGCCGCAACGGTTGCCGCATGAACACGGGGTAAATTCGGAGGTGGTCTGGCACCGCCGAGTCCGGCCGCGGGTCAGACGCCGCCTCCGCCGCCTCCCCCGCCTCCGCCACCCGACACGGCGCCGCCGCCCGATCCGCCGCTCGACGCGCTGTAGGCGGATGACGCGCTCACCGACACCGAGCCGATGCTGTTGGCGAAGAGCGCGGCATTGAAGGCGCTCCGGCCCGCGTACCAGGTGGGCTGTTGGCCGAGCTCCTCGTAGTAGCGGCCGAGTTCCTTGGCCCATTCCTTCTCGTTGCCGAACAGCACGGCATAGGGAAGCAGCCTCTCGTTGACCTTCACGAGCTGGGCCTTGTCGTCGGTGGCCATCGGCGCCCGCTCCGCGCCCTGTGGGGACTGCAGGTAGCGCAGCCGGTCGGCCTCGGCGAGCGAGATGTACATGTCCAGGCCCCTGAGGTACTCCCTCAGTTCCGCGCCTCGGGGCTCGAGCGGAACATGGGAGATGGCGACGATCGTGACGACGAAGCCGAGGATGCCGATGCCGATGAACACGGCGGGCACGATGCCCCCCACGGCGTCGCCGAACGCCAGGGCACCGAAGAGGAAGCTGAGTGCGCCCGCGACGGCGGAGGCCGCGGCGACCAGGAACATGCGCGCGGCCGGGAGCTTTCGGCGATACCCGTCGGCCGTCGCGTCCGAACGCACCCTCCGCATGAGGGCCGTGATGCGTTTGACCGCCCGTTGGTCGGGCTTCTTCAGCGTTCGCTGCTCCCCGGGGGTGAGCGAGTCGCCGAAGAGTGCATGCAGGAACTCCGTCTCGTCGGGGTTGGCGCCCTCGGCGGTGACGAACTCGAGCGCGAACCCCGGCTTGCTGCTGAAGCCGGTGGGCTCCACCTCCAGCACTCGCAGCCTTCCAGAGACCGCGAGATCGAGGATCTGGGCCGGGTTCGCCTTCGCCGTCTTGCCCGCGATCGTGGAAGACAGAAGCAGGGGCACTCCCTTCGGCGGAAGGTACTCCGGAATGATGATGCCCCGTCCGGGTGCGTCCCGCAGGCGGGTGACCCTCAGCACGATTGCCCCGACGGCCGCGGCGATCGCGCCGAGCGCGCCGAGCAGCGACAGCGTCGGCCAGGCAGCGGCGAAGAACCCGCTGTCACGCGGGGTGAAGGTGCCCGGGGCGAAGCCGATCGCGAAGGTGAGGTTCTGCCGCGGTCCGAGGTTCTTCGCCTCGAAGGCGAAACCGTCGTCCGTCCTGGCGACCGTCGCCGGGCCGCTCGCCCCCTCGGCGCCGGAGGCGGCATCCGCCTTGCCGGTGAGCCTGGGCAGCAGCGACGGCGCCAGGTGCACCGTGGCGGTGACCCGGCCGAACGGTTGAGCCCAGCCGGTTCCGTTGGTGTCCCAGTAGAACTCGTCGGCCCTGGTGTCGGCGAAGTAGCGGGTGACGTTGTGCTGGGTGTAGGTGATCACATACTTCTGCGGGCCGTGCACGAACGAGTCGGCCGCGATCGTCACGTCGAGGAACTCGTTGTTGCGCTCCGTCGTGAAGCGGCGCGGACCGCCGTTGCCGTCGGTCACCGAGGTGATCTTCAGGTCGGTGGGGTGCCCGTCGTAGGTGTCGACGAGCTCCCGGCGGATGCCGTGGTTCTGATCGGTCTGCGGGAAGACCGCCACGAGCGTCTCGACGACCGTGAGCACCGAGCGGCCGGCGCCATCCCGCCCGAGGGTGTACTGGCCATCGAAGCTCGAGAACGAGAAGTCATCGACTCCGGCGGAGGCGGGGGCCGCGACCCCGAGCAGCATCGCCGCCGCCAGCATCGCCGTGAGAATGAGTCGCTTCATGGCTGCCAGCGTAATGGCGTTCGCCGACGGAGACGGGCCTTACGGCTCGCGATCGACGGGTGACTTTCGGCCCGTCTGCCGCGCTCTGACGCTGTCAGGGTGGGGACGGGTCGTGTGGCCCGTGCACGGAGCCTGAGGAGGAGCCATGTCAGTTCTCGTCGCCTACGCGAGCAAGTACGGTTCGACGGAGGAGATCGCCGAGCGCATCGCCGGGAGGCTGCGCGATCTCGGCCAGAACGCGCTCGCCGTGCCCGCCGAGGCGGCGGGCGACCCGGCCGGCTACGACGCGATCATCGTCGGCAGCGCGGTCTATCTGGGGTCCTGGCGCAAGGAGGCCACGGAGTTCGTGCGGCACAACCGCGAGACGCTGTCCGCCCGCCCCGTCTGGCTGTTCAGCAGCGGGCCGCTCGGCACGGAAAGCACGGACGTCAACGGCAAGGACGTCCAGGCCGAGGCCCGGCCCAAGGAGATCGACGAGTTCGAGCGGGAGATCTCCCCGCGGGGATCGCACGTGTTCTTCGGCGTGCTCGATCCAGACAAGCTCGCGGGCCGCGACCGGCTCATGCGGCGGCTGCCACCCGTGCGCGAGATCCTGCCGGAGGGCGACTTCCGCCACTGGGACGAGGTTGATGCGTGGGCGACCTCGATCGCGGACGAACTGGCCAGGACCACCCCGTCACCTAGCGCGTGAGCACCCTGGCCACCTCGGGGATGCGGTCGATGTAGCCGGCGAGCAGGCTTCGGGCCACCGTCACGGAATCCACCAACGGGTGCAGGGCGAAGGCCTTGAGGGCCTCGTCGCGCGACCCGGTGACCGCGGCGGCGATCGTGTGCCGCTCCACCGCCTTCACCTGCTGCATCAGGCCGATCTGGGCGAGTTCCGGCTGCGCCGTGGTCTGCGGATGCACGCCGTTGGCGTCCACCGTCGTCGGCACCTCGATCACGGCATCCGCCGGGAGCCCCTGGATGGTCGTGCCGTTACGCACGTTGAGGATCATGGTCGCCCGCTCGTTGCGGGTGATCGCGGCCATCACACCGAGCGCGACGCCCGCGTAGCCCTGGTGACTGGGATCCGTCTCGTGTTCGCGCGAGCTCGTCGGTGCCCCCTGCACGCCGCCCTTCGCTTCGGCCATGTAGCTGGCGCTTCGCGTCTCGACGGTCTCCCGCCAGAGCTCTGCCGCCCCGTCGCCCGCGGCGATGGCGCGGTCGAAGAACTCGCCCTGGGTCTTCGCCAGGAAGTCCCCGCGGGTGATCTTCGAGTCGACGATGTTCCGCACGGCGTCGCGGTTGAAGTAGTAGTAGTACAGGTATTCGTTGGGGATGGCGCCCAGGCTGCGGATCCAGTCCGTGCCGAACACGTGCCCCTCTTCCATCAGGCCGAGCTTCTCGTCATCCGCGAGCAGCCGAGGCAGCACGTCCTCGCCGTTGTACATCACGCGGCGCATCCAGCCGAGGTGGTTGAGGCCCACGTAGTCCATCTGAACGCGGGTGTGGTCGAGGCCGAGGAGCCCGGCGACGCGGCGGCCGAGCCCGGATGGCGTGTCGCAGATGCCGAGCACCCGGTCGCCCAGCACGGACTGCATGGCCTCGGTGATGATGCCGGCCGGGTTGGTGAAGTTCATCACGTAGGCGTTCGGTGCGAGTTCGCGCACGACCCTGGCGATGTTCATCATGACCGGGATGGTGCGGATCGCGTAGGCGAGGCCGCCGGGACCCGTCGTCTCCTGACCGAGCACGTTGAGGTCCAGCGCGACGTGCTCGTCACAACGGCGGCCCTCGAGTCCCCCGACCCGGATCGCGGCGAAGACGAAGTCGCTGCCCTCGATCGCGCTCTCGAGGGAGAGGGTGGGGACGAGCCGCGGCGCGTCCTCGAATCCCGCGGCGAACTGTTCGAGGATCGCCGTCATCGACCGGAGCCGGTGCTCGTCGACGTCGTAGAGCGCCACCTCCGTCACCCGCGGGAACCCGCGGTCGCGAAGCAGGGCCTGGTAGACGTACGGGGTGCGGAAACCTCCGCCGCCGAGGATGCACAGTTTCATGCGATGATCACCTTTCCACCGGCTTCGCGGCATTTGTTCAGGGTCTGCTCGTTCGCGCCGGCCGTGGTGATGACCACGTCGACGTCGGCAAGGGAGCACAGCCGAAGGGCGCCGTTGCCCGGGAACTTGGCTTCGGAGGCGAGCAGGACGACCTTGTCGGCCGACTTGATCATCGAGTGTTTGATCGGGGCCTCGACCGCCATGTTGTCGACGACATGGCCGGAGGCCCGCACGCCGGTGCAGCTGAGGAACACGATGTCCGCGCTCACCTGGGCGAGGGCGAGTTCCGTGAGCGAGCCGACGAAAGAGCGGTAGTTGCGTCGCAGGACTCCCCCGAGCATCACGAGTCTCACGGTCGTGTCGTCCCTCAGCTCGTCGAGAACGGCGAGGTTGCTGGTGATGATGGTGACCGGCCGACCGCGCAGCTCACGCGCGACGAGGGGCGTGGTGGTTCCGATGTCCAGGATGATGACGCTCTCGTCTTCGACGAGTGCGGCCGCCTCCCGGGCGATCGCCTTCTTGAAAACGAGGTCGGTGTCGATCGCGAAGGTGCCCTCGAGCGGATCCTCCCCCGGTTCGCGCACGGTCTCGCCCGGGCGCAGCACCGCTCCGCCGTAGGTGCGGGTGAGCTCGCCGTTGCGGTCCAGCATATCGAGATCGCGACGGATGGTGGATTCGCTCACCTCGAGCGCGAGGGCGAGTTCACTCACCGAGGCGCCGCCGCCGGAGCGAAGCGCCTTGACAATCCGGTCCTGCCGCTGTTTGCCGATCATGGGATCAGCCTAGGCGATTGTTGGAGGAGTTTGCGCGTTGATGATCAAGTTTCCGAACCAAGATCGTCAAACTTTACAAACTTGACGCATTTCCGACGTACGATCGTCACATCAGATCCGCAGACTGGATAAAACCTGCGCAAACTCGATCACCGTTGATTGCGCCGATCTCATACCCCTGGAGTCTCGTGCTCAGTGAAACCTCGGCAACCGCCGCGACGCCACACCTCGACCTGCTCTTCGCGGGATCGGTCTTCTGTGATCTCGTGTTCGCCGGCGTCCCGCTGCCGGAGGCCGGGGCGGAGGTTTTCGCCGACGCCTTCATGCTCACCCCGGGCGGCACGGCCAACCGGGCCGTGGCCGCCTCGCGGCTCGGAGCATCCACCGCCCTGCTCTCCCAACTCGGCGACGACGCTCTCGGCAGCAGGGTCGACGACATCCTCTCGGCCGAGCCGGAACTCGACCTCACCTGGCTCAAGCGGGTACCCGGATTCCAGAGCCCGGTCTCGGTGTCGCTCACCGGACAGCACGAGCGCAGCTTCATCACCTACGAGGAGGATGCGCTGCCCCTCGACTGGCCGGAGGGCGGTCCGACGGTGGGGGCGACCCACGTGGGAGTGCAGGCCGAGCTTCCCGCCTGGGTGCGGCGGGTTCGGGAGCAGGGAACCGTCGTGTTCGGCGGCGTCGGCTGGGATTCGAGCGGCGAGTGGTCGCCGTCCGTGTTGCGCAGGCTGCGGGAGATCGACGTCTTCGTGCCCAACGACCTCGAGGCGATGCGCTACACCCGCACCGACACCGCCGAGGATGCGGCACGGGCGCTCGGCGAGTACGTCGGCCTCGCGGTGGTCACCCGCGGCGCCCGAGGCGTGGTCGCCTTCGAACGCGCCACCGACACGCTCACCGAGGTGGACGCGATCGCGGTCGACACGATCGATCCGACGGGCGCCGGCGACGTCTTCGTGGCCTCGCTGATGGCGACCGAGAGGTTCGACTGGCCCCTCGACGTGCGCCTGAGGCTCGCCTGCCTCTGCGCCTCGCTCTCGGTGCGCACCCTCGGCGGCGCGGCGAGTGCGCCCCGCCCGGCCGAGATCCTGCGCTTCCTCGACGCCGAGGCTCCGGTCGGCGACTGGTCGACGATTCGCCACTGGGCGTGAACAATCTCGTGCGCGCCAAGAGCGGCGCCTGGACCGATGCGAAGTCGGTCGAGGCGGCCACGATGCTCACGAACTGGGTCGACAAGGGCTACCTCACGCCGGATGCCAACGGGATCTCACGCGACGACGCCCTCGCCGCCTTCATGGCCGGCAAGGCGGCGTTCACCATCACGGGAACCTGGCAGCTGCAGACAGTGACCGAGGGACTCGGGGCCGACGCCGGCTTCCTCGCCCTCGGTCCGAACGGCTCGACCACTCCGGTGACCACGGGAGGCGAGGGACTGGCCTGGGCCATGACCTCGGCCACGAAGCATCCGGATGTCGCGGCGGCGTACATCGACTTCGTGACCAACGCGAAGGCCAGCCAGGTTCTCGTCGACACCGGAAACCTCCCCACCGTGCCGCCCGCCGACTGGGCGCCGGCCAAGGGCACCCTCGCGGCGGATGTCGCGAGCGAGTGGAAGCGCGTGAACGCGAGCTCCGGACTGGTGCCGTACCTCGATTACTCAACGCCGACCTTCTACGACACCCTCACCGCGGCGGTGCAGGAACTCACGGCCGGGAAGGCGACACCGCAGCAATTCGCCACGACGCTGCAGACCGACTACGCCGCGTTCACCGGTCGCTAGCATGCTCCTGGCAACCACGAACCGCACCGCACCGGGCGCGAGCACCACTCGCGCCCGGTCCGGTCGCCGACCGCGCGTGCAGTGGAAGGCCTACCTGTACGTGCTGCCCGCCTTCGTGGTGTTCGCGGTGTTCCTCGGCATCCCCGTGCTGCAGACGGCGCAGTACTCGCTCTTCGAATGGAACGGCATCGGGCCGTCCACCTGGGTTGGCCTGAAGAACTATGTCGACCTCTTCACCGACGCGAAGCTTCGGGACTCCTTCCTGCACGCCGGGGTGATGATCTTCTTCTACTCGGTGGTGCCGGTGACCCTGGCGCTCGTGCTCACGGCCGTCATCTCCCGCGCCGCCCACCTGCGGGGCATGTCCTTCTTTCGAACCCTGCTCTTCCTGCCCCAGGTGGTCTCGTCGGTCGTGGTCGCCACGACGTGGATCTCGATCTACTCCCCCGAGGGCCTCGCCAACCAGCTGCTGCGCGCCATCGGCCTCGGCTCGATCACCCGGGCGTGGCTCGGCGACTTCGACACCGCCCTTCCGGCAATCGGCCTCATCGGCAGCTGGCTCGGAATCGGGTTGTGCCTCGTGCTGTTCCTGAGCGGCGTCGCCAACATCCCCCGGGAGCTGTTCGAGGCCGCACGCATGGACGGCGCCGGCGCTGCTCGCGAGTTCTTCAGCATCACCCTCCCCGCCCTGCGCGGCCAGATCGCCGTGGCCCTCACTCTGACCGTGGTCGCGGCGCTCAAGACCTTCGACCTCGTCTACGTGACCACCAGGGGAGGGCCGGGAAACAGCACATCGCTGCCCGCCTTCGAGGCCTACAACCGGGCATTCACCACCGGTCAGGTCGGCTCGGCGGCGGCTGTCGCGATCGGGCTGAGCGTGCTCATCCTCGTGATCACCGCCGTCATCCAGAAGATCCAGCCGGAGGAAGTCGAATGAGAATCGCTCGCCGGGAGGCCGTGCTCAACTACCTGGTGCTCGGAGTCTTCAGCCTCTTCGCCGTCGTGCCGATGGTGGGGGTGCTGCTGTCGGCGGTGACCCCGACGACGGATCCGCAGGCCGGCTTCCACCTGCCGTCGAGCATCGACCTCGGCAACTTCGTCGAGGCGTGGAATCGCGGCCAGTTCTCCACCTACCTCCGCTCGAGCCTCACCGTGACGATCTCCGTCGTGATCCTCACGAGCATCCTGAGCATCTTCGCCGGATTCGCCTTCGCGCGCCTGCACTTTCCGGGCAAGAACGTGCTGTTCTTCCTCCTGCTGGCCGGACTGATGCTCCCCGCCGAGGCGTTCATCATCCCGCTCTACTACGACCTGCGCGGGGCCGGCCTCACCGACAGCTATTGGGCCCTGATCCTGCCGCAGACCGCCCAGTCGCTCGCCTTCGGGGTGTTCTGGATGCGCAATCAGTTCCGCACCTTCCCGGGCGAGATCATGGAGGCCGGAAAGATGGATGGCGCGAGCGACCTGCGCGTGCTCTGGCGCATCGTGGTTCCGCCGTCGGTGCCCGCGATCACCACGATGTGCCTGCTTGTGGCGATGTGGACGTGGAACGAGTTCCTGATCCCGCTCATCATGGTCTCGAGCGAGAATCTGCGCACAGCGCCCCTCGGCCTCGCCTTCTTCCAGGGGCAGCACATCACCGAGTACTCGCTTCTCGCCGCGGCGGGCACGATCGTGGCGTTGCCGATCGTGCTGCTCTACTTCTTCCTGCAGCGCCGGTTCATCTCGGGCATGCTCAACGGCATCTCGAGTCGCTGATCGCGCCCGGCGTCAGTCCGGCGGGAACGGCACGTCGATCGCCTGGCGGGCGAGCAGGGCCTCCCCGGCCGCAGTGACCGAGACCAGCACGGGTCCGGGCGCCCGGCGCAGCAGGTCCAGGATTCGCGCGGGGTTGGCATCGGCGTAGCGGTCGTGCGCGTTCCGCACCTCGGATCGTCGGCCGAAGAGCGCGTCCGCCTCGTCGAAGAACAGGATGGCGCCGCCGCGATCGGCGCGCTCGAACAGCCCGGCGAGGTTGTGTTCGGTCTCGCCGATGTACTTGCTCACGACCTGGCCCAGGTCCACCTCGAGCAGCGGACGCCCGAGCGTCGTCGCGATGGCGGCTGCCGCCGCGGGCTTTGCCGCGGCATCCGCGCCGGACAGCACGGCGATCACTCCGGGGGCGGCGACGGCGGTGAGGTCGGCGATCGAAGCGGTGGCCGACCGCACGCCGACGGTGCTGAGGTCGACCGTCGCGACGATCACGAACGAGAGGCGAATTGCCGCGTCGGAGGCGATCCAGAGCGCGGTGTGCTCGACGATTCCGAGCGAGGTGGTGCTGAGGCGAACCTGCCGAACCATGCCGGACGCCAGGGTCACGGACATCACCGGGTTGTTCTCCACCGCGGCCCGCGACGCCCCGTAGAGCACCTGGCTGGAGGCGTCTGGATCGCTCTTGTGTGCGGGGTACGCGGTGACCAGGTAGCGCAACTCGGTGCCGATGACGACGCCGGGGCTGTCGGGTTCGCCGCCGGCACGGTAGCGGGTGGGAGCGTCCTGGTAGAGGAACAGGTTGACGGATGCCCCGGATTGGCCGGCCCGAGCGGCGATCGGCATCCGCGCCGTGACCTCTGCCGGGGCCGTCGTACCGGCGATGAGGTGGGAGATGCCGGCGGTGACGGCGGCGATGGTCTGCCCGTAGTCGGTGAGGTGAGCCATGCCCGATAGTAGCCCCGAGCCGTGCCCCTTCGCTCGGCGGCGGAGCACGCGGGGCCCGTACGGCGGGCTACTCGGTGCGCGCGCTACTCGGTCCGCGGCGTGGCCGACGGCTCCACGAGGGTGATGAACGCGCTCAGTCGAGCGACCCCCTCCGGCGTGGGCGGCAGGTATTCGGTGAGCGCCGGCGAATAGACGAGGTAGGCGGCCCACTGCGCGCGGGAGATCGCCACGTTGAGCCGGTTCGCCAGCAGCAGGAACTCGAGTCCGCGGGGCACGTCGTCCGCTGAGGACGCGGCGAGCGAGACGATCGAGACCGCGGCCTCCTTGCCCTGGAACCGGTCGACGGTGCCGACCGGCACATCCCCCAGCCCGGCGGCGCTCAGGGCCGTGCGCAGGAGCGCGACCTGGGCGTTGTACGGGGCCACGACGATCACGTCGTCCTCGGCGAGGCGCGCGGTCGTGCCGCCGCTCGACCACGGCCTGCCGATGACGTTCCGCACGAGAGCGACCACGGCATCCGCCTCTTCGATCGACGAGGTCGAGTTGTCGACGTGGGGCACGGCCACCGGGTGCAGGCCGGGCTCGACCCCGTCGAGGCGGCGGTCAGAGGGGTGCGAGAGCAGCTTGCCCTCGTAGGAGAGCGCGGACACCGGCGCGCACACCGCGGCATGCATGCGCCAACTCGTGTCGAGAAAGTAGCCGAATTCGGGCGGCAGCACCTGGTGCCCGTCGGCGAGCCAGCCGAGCGCAGACACGTCGACCGGTTCGGGATGCGTGCCCTGGCTCACCTGCGGAAGCTGCTGCGGGTCGCCGAGCAGAAGCAGGCGCTGCGCCGACACCGCGGCGGCGATGGTGCTGGCCAGCGAGTACTGCCCGGCCTCGTCGACCACGAGCAGGTCGAGCGAGCCGCGCGGCACCGAACTCGCGTTGCTGAACGTCCAGGCCGTGCCGCCGATCACGAAACCGCCGGGATGCCCACCGAAGCCCGCGACGGTGCCGTCGGTCGGACCGGTCCATGGCACCTCGACCTGCTCGTCGCCGGCCTTCGGCTTCTTGCCGATCAGCTCGGGGTCGAGGCCGGCCTTCACCACTCCCTCGAGCATGTTCTGCACCGACGCGTGGGACTGGGCGACCACACCGATGCGCCAGCCGTGATTGGCCACGAGATCGGCGATCACCCGCGACCCGGTGAAGGTCTTGCCGGTGCCGGGCGGACCCTGCACCGCGAGGTACGACCGGTCGAGCTCGAGAAGGGTGGCCAGGATCGCCGACGTCGTGTCGCCGTCCGTGACGGGAAGCAGCGCGCCCCGGGGCGGCACGCGCCTCAGGATGTCCAGGGCGGCATCCGGCACCATGCCCGGCAGGGCGTCGAGGACGTCGCGACCCCACTCGGAGATGGCGCCGACCTGGCTACCGGGGTCGGGCGGGGTCGCCGGGGTGAGGGCCACGGGCAACTCCGCGTACCGCGGAGCGCCGCTCTCGAGCCGCTCCTCCACGAGGAACCCGGCCTCGCCCAGATCGTCGACGATTGTCGCGCGGTTGTGCGCCGAGCGGGATCCGGGTGCCGAACTCCGGGCGATCGGCGGGTACGGCGCGTCGTAGAGCAGGAACGGCTTGCCGCCGACCCCGAGCGAGCTGCCAGGGGCGAGCGTGCCGGTGAGGCGCAGCAGGCGCCGGTCGGAGCGCTGCCGGCCCTCGCGATACCAGTCCCGTTCGACGCGGGCCGACGAAACGACGAAGACGTCGCGCGTGTCCGCCCAGTCCTCGACGGGGGTCGCCAGCCGGTTGAAATGATCCCACCAGAAGCTCTTGAGCTCGCGTCGGTGGTAGTCGATCGCGGCCGAGGCGAGGGCGAGGGCGGTCTGGTCCGTCGTGCGGTCCACCGGTGACGTGCCGGAGAGCAACTCGACGAGTTCGAGATACACGCGGTCGGGCTCCCGGGCCGGAACGTCCAACTCGAGGTCGCGAGGGGTCGCGAGCGGCACGGCGTTCTCGGTGGCGCGCGCGAGGAGCCAGTCCCGCAGCCGCAGCGTCGAGACGCAGTCGTACGCGTTGTAGCGGGCGATGTCGTCGAGAACCGCGGCGGCCTCGGCCTGCTCGCCCGCATCCCGAAGCTCCTGGTAGTGCACGTATTCCGCAATCGAGTCCGCCGCGTTGTCAACACCTTGACGGGCTTCGTCCATGTAGAGGGGCTCGAGCTTCTTGAGCGAGTAGCTGCGGCTGCCGATCCTCAGCGACTGCTTGACCACCGGGTAGAGGTCGACGAGCACGTTGTTGCGCAGCAGGTCGTCCACGGCCTCCTCCCCCACCCCGTGGCGCGCGGCGAGCGACAGAAGGTGGGTGCGCTCGTACGCGGCGTAGTGATAGATGTGCATGCCGGGGTGAGCGGCCCGACGCGCGGTCACGTAGGCGAGGAAGTCGTCGAGCGCTCGACGCTCCTCGGCGAGGTCGTGCGCCCAGAACGCGCGGAAGGTGGTGTCGGCCTCGATGAGACCGAACAGGTAGTCGAGACCCCACAGTGGGCCGTCCTGGTAAAGCGGGTCGCCCTCGAAGTCGAAGAAGATGTCGCCGTCGTCCGGCGCAGGGAGCGCCGCGAGGGCGAGCGGGTTGATCACCGTCCAGGCCGGCGCGGCGCCCGAGTGCGTGTCGAGTTGCAGCGCGGCCTGTTGCCTCAGGGCGGCGAGGGTCGAATCCGAGATTCCGTCGACGAGCCCGGATGTCGCGGCCAACGCGTCGATCGTGGTCACCCCGGCGGCGCGCAGCCTCGCCCGCTGGCTCACGCGAAGGCCGGCGACCAGGAGCACGTCCCGGGTCGACTGCACCTCGGCCGCGCAGGCATCGCAGCGCCCGCAGGCGGCGTCGCGCGGGTCGCCCCACCGTACGGGTTCGCCGGCGGCGAGACGCTCCTCGATGATCGTGCCGAGAAGCGCGCGGCGGCGGCGGTACACCGGCAGGATGTCGCCCAACCGGTGCGTGCTCACGCTGCCGTCCCCGAGAAGCAGCTCCACGGTGTCGCTCACCGGCACCCCCACCCGAGCGAGTTGCTCGGCGTAGGCGGCGAGCTGCAACAGCGCGGTGACCTTGGCGTGCCGGGCGAGCTTGGTGTCCTGCACCCGGTATCGACCGTCGGCGGTGCGCACGATGAAGTCCGCGAACCCGACGAAGCTCCCGTCGAAGAAGGTCGCCTGGAATACGACGTCGGCGCCGCTCGCGAAGGCAGCGCCGGTGGCGGCGACCGCCGCCTCGAGCGACCCGGGGTCCCTGAGGTCTGGTCGCTCCACCTCGACGACTCCGGCACCGAATCTCTCGCGACACGCCTCCAGGACTCGCAGTTCGTGCGCGTCGCCGAGCCGGGAGGTGCGGGCGAGCATCGCATCCGGCACGACGTCGGGGGCCTCGATGCGGCCGAGGCGCACGTCGATCGCCCGGGCGAAGGCGAACTCGCAGCTGGAGGCCGAGGTGAGGTCGCTCGCGCTCGTGACGACGGTGCCATCGAGCACGAACATTGCAGACTCCCCCTGGTGTCGGGCGCGGGCCGATGCGGGGCCGCTCGAGCCCTACAGCGGGCCCGTGGATGAAGACTAGCCCGGGCGTGCGACGCCGGGCCGGACTACGCCGGGCCGGGCGACGGTTCGCGCCCTCCCTGCGCCGGGCGCGGGATCAGACCGCGCTCGACTCCGCCCACAGGTTGATGCCCATGTCCACCGCGTGCTCGTCGATGGCGGCGAGCTCTTCGGCGGTGAAGGTCAGGTTGCTCACGGCAGCGAGGTTGGCCTCGAGCTGCTGCACGGACGACGCGCCGACGAGCGCGGATGTCACGCCCGCGTTGCGCAGAGTCCAGGCGATGGCGAGTTGGGCCAGGGTCTGGCCGCGGTCGGCGGCGATGTCGGTGAGGGCCCGGATGGCGGCCAGGGTGTCGTCGTTGACCATGCTCTTCTGCAGGGAACCCTCGCGCGCGGCTCGCGCGTTCCCCGGAATGCCCGCGAGGTAGCGGTCGGTGAGCAGGCCCTGGGCGAGCGGCGAGAACGCGATGCAGCCGACCCCGAGCTCGCCGAGGGTGTCGAGCAGGTCGTCCTCGATCCAGCGGTTGAACATCGAGTACGAGGGCTGGTGGATGAGTAGCGGACTGCCGAGATCGGCGAGGATCGCCGCAGCCTCCCTGGTGCGCGCCGGCGAGTACGACGAGATGCCGGCGTAGAGCGCCTTGCCCGAGACCACGGCGGAGTGCAACGCGCCCATCGTCTCCTCCAACGGGGTGTTCGGATCGGCACGGTGCGAGTAGAAGATGTCCACATAGTCGATTCCGAGACGCGCCAGCGACTGGTCAAGGCTCGCGGTGAGGTACTTGCGCGACCCGAAGTTGCCGTACGGGCCCGGCCACATGTCGTAGCCCGCCTTGGTGGAGATCACCAGTTCGTCGCGATACGGCGCGAAGTCGCGCCGCAGGTGCTCGCCGAAGTTGGACTCGGCGCTACCGTATGGCGGCCCGTAGTTATTCGCGAGATCGATGTGGGTCACGCCGAGGTCGAAGGCGCGACGCAGGATCTCTTGCTGGCGCTCCATCGGAACGTCGTGTCCGAAGTTCTGCCAGAGGCCGAGGGACACCGCGGGCAGTTGCAGCCCGCTTTGCCCGGTGCGGCGGTACGGCATGGAGTCATAGCGGGAGTCGGATGCGAGATAGGTCACCCATCCATACTGCCCGAGCGACGACCGTGCCGCGCTCCTCTGAGGAGTGTTGGTTTAGGTGTGTTGGTCGTGCGCGATCTCGAAGTCCGAACCGGGCTGGATCACGCTCTGGTGGCCATCGTCGAATCGGATCACGTATGGCGGCCCACCGCCCTCGCCCCGAACCTCGATCACCTCGCCGTGTCGATCCGGCGACTCCACCGTGCGACCCCGAATCACGATGCGGTCACCTGTTTTTGCCTGCATTGCCAACACCTCCAGACTGTCAGGGTACGCCGGAGGCCGGTCGGCTCCACAGGGCCTTTCGACCTTTGCGGCGTTGGTGGCACGAGCACAAACTTGGCACATGGCCGCCATTTTCGAGGATCGTTCCGACGCCGCAGCGCACCTCGCGCGCGCCCTGGCGGACTATCGCCGCTCCGACACGGTGGTGCTCGCAATTCCCCGGGGCGGCGTGCCGGTCGCGCGCCGTGTCGCGGACGCGCTGGGGGCACCCCTCGGCGTGATCAGCACCCGCCGGTCGCGTCGTCCGTCGGAGTCCCCCGCGACGCCGCCCTCGGGCGGGGATCGGCCACGGGAGCCCGCCGGCGGCCTCGTTCTCTCCGATGCTCGGGGTCTCTCCGGGGCTCCGGATCTCCCCGGCGATCGGGACCTCACTGGTGCTCGGGTGATCATCGTGGACGATGGCGTGGCAACGGGCGCGACCGCCCGGGTCGCCTGCCGCACCGCGCGCCGACACGGCGCCCTCGAGATTGTGCTGGCGGTGCCGGTCGCTCCGCCCGACTGGACCCGCATTCTGGCGGGCGAGGCCGATGCCTTCGTGGCGGTCGCCACCCCGCATCCGTTCTGGTCGGTGGGCCAGTGGTACACCCGCTTCGATCGGGTCACGGACGCCGACGTGGCGGCGTGCCTGGACACGGCCGCACCAGAATCTGGGCGAGCCAGTGCCGCTCGGGCCGACTTTCGCGTACAGTGCGAATCAGCAGTCGGACACGGTGAACAGCACACCCCGGGGGGCTCAGATGGCAGCTAACTCGCAGCTCGAGTTGCGGTGAGATCGAATGAGTGCGCCCGCCCTGCCTTCACGGTTGCCACCCTCGATCGGCACGGTGTCGGTCACCGACTTCGACTCGCGGATCGGCGTGTTCGGCTCCGCGCTCGGCTTCCTGTTCTTCAGCCTTTTGGCGGGTCTGCTCGTCGCCTCGCTTGCCGTGCCGTCAATCATCGTGGTGAGCCGCGGGGCGAACTTCGCCGTCGGTTATTTTGACGCCCTTCCGGACTATCTCACCCTTGATGCGCAGTCCCAGCGCAACACCATTTACGCCAATCGTGACGGCCAGCCAGTGCCGATCGCGAGCATCTACGACCAGAACCGCGAGGTAGTGGGCTGGGACGCGGTGTCTCAATACCTCAAGGATGCGACGGTGGCCGGTGAGGACCGGCGCTTCTACCAGCACGGCGGGGTGGATCTGAAGTCGGTCGTCAGGGCGGCCGTGGGCAACGTCGTCCACAAGGGGATCACGAGTGGCAGCTCCACGATCGCGATGCAACTGGTGAAGAACACCCTCATCCAACGCGCTCTTCAGATCGAGGACCCCCGCGTGAAGAAGATCGCCTATCAGGCGGCGATCGACGACACGCTCAACCGCAAGGTCCGGGAGATGAAGCTCGCGATCGGGCTCGAGAAGCGCTATTCGAAGAGGGAGATCCTGCTCGGCTACCTCAACATCGCTGGCTTCGGCGGAACCACCTACGGCGTGGAGGCGGCCGCGCAGAAGTATTTCAGCGTGAGTGCGAAGGACGTGACCCTCCCGCAGGCGGCGAGTCTCATCGCGATGGTGCAGCAGCCGAATCTCCGCAACCTGAGCAGTCCCGACCTCTACGCGGCGAACAAGGTTCGGCGCGATTTCATCCTGGGCGACATGCGCGACCTCGGCTACATCACGACCACCCAGTTCCGTGAGGCGGTTGCGACGCCGATCCAGCCCAAGCTGCAGGGGCCGAGCAACGGCTGTCTCTACGCGAGCGACGCCAAGTTCGCCTGCGACTACGCGCAGCGTCTCGTGCCCACTCTCGACGCGCTGGGTCCGACCGAAGCCGTGCGCAAGGTGGCCTGGGCGCGAGGCGCCTACAAGATCTACCTGAGCATCGACCTCAACCAGCAGGATGTGGCCCAGCAGGCCCTGAATGCGAGCGCGCCGGCGACGGAGACACGCTTCGCCCTCGGGGCGTCCGCCGTCTCGGTTCAGCCGGGGACCGGCCGCATCCTGGTAATGGCGGAGAACAAGGAATTCGACAATTCGGGCGCGGGAAGCGGCTCCACGGCGACCGCGGTGAACTACAACACCGACAGGAACTTCGGAGGCTCGGCGGGGTTTGCGACCGGGTCGACCTACAAGATCTTCACCCTCACCGAGTGGTTCCAGCAGGGGCACACCCTCAGCGAGGTGGTTGATGGCACCGTGCGGCCGTTCCCCATGCAGAGTTTCAAGGCCTCCTGTGCGCGCTTCTCGGGCAAGCCGTATGCGCCGAAGAATGACTCGCCTGGCGAGGGCGGCCCCTGGACGATCGCCGCTGCCACCAACGCATCGGTCAACGTCGCCTTCATCACGATGGCCCAGAAGCTCGACCTGTGCCGAATCCGGGCCGCGGCCATGGCGATGGGGGTGCACCGGGCCGACGGGCGCCCCCTCGACGTGTACCCGTCCGCGACGATCGGAACCAACGAGATCGCCCCGCTCTCGATGGCGGGGGCGATCGCCACCATCGGCGCGAATGGCACATACTGCGCACCGACGATCGTCGACAAGGTCGTCGGGCCCGACGGCAAGGAGGCTGCGGGGCAGCCCAGACAGTGCTCGAAGGCGATGGAGCCGAACATCGCGAGCACGGTCGCCTATGCGCTCTCCGGAGTGATGAAGGCGGGGACCGGGCGGGCAGGCAATCCGGTGGACGGTGTGCCGATCGTGGGCAAGACCGGTACAACCAACTACGCGGATCAGAACTGGCTGATCGGCACCACCACCAAGGTGGCACTCGCGGTGTGGGTGGGCAATACCGATGGCGGGCAACGCAACCTGCGGCACATCACTCTCGCGGGCACCAACGGCTACAACACCAAGTTCAACATCTTCCGCACCACCTTCCGCTCGCTCGACACCAATCCGGAGTATCGGGGCGGGGCATTCCCCGCGCCGGATCCCGCCCTCGTTCGGTAGTCGCCTTCGCGGGTCCTCACCTCGTCCTCGTGGGGTGACCGGTGACCGGTGACCGTTGACCGGTGGCCGGTGGCCGGTGGGCCGACACCCTGCCCGACACACGGCCCTAGAGCCGCCCGACACCCTGCCCTGCGCCGGATGTGCCTGCGCCGGGGCGCAGGTCCCACAGGTCGGGATTCTTGCTCGGGAGGGGAATCCTCACCTGGATTGGGTCGACGCTGCGTGGCGGGACAAGCCAGTAACTTCCGCCATCACGAATAATTTCCCAACCGTTGTTGTGCACGAGGAGATGATGTCGGCGGCAGAGAAGCACGCCATCGGCCACGTTCGTCTTGCCGCGATCTCTCGCCCAGAAGTCGATGTGGTGGGCTTCGCAGTAGGAGGGCGGCCTGCCGCAGTTTACGAACAGGCAGCCGCCATCACGAACAGCCAGGGCTATGCGTTGCTTGCTGGTGAACAGCCGCTGGTCACGACCGACATTCACGCACTGACCCTCGTCATCGAACGCGACGGGGACCGCGCCCGTGTCGCACAGGTACCGTTCCACGGTTGCGATCGAAACCGGATCCAGCACTCCCTCGATTCGGCCATGGCCCGGGTGCGGGGACGAAGGGGAGCTTCGCCTCGCGGTCTCCGAGCCCCTCGTCGGATCGTCCGCCGCCGCGAGTATGGCATGGTCGGTGACGATGATCCGAACGCTGGGGCGACGGTGACCGACCATCGTGGCCGGGTTGACTTCGAGCGCACTTCGAAAGAGATCGAAGAACGCGTCGGCCGCAATCTGCTCGTTCGTGCGCGAGTCCGCGAGCAGGGCCGTCGCCTCCCGTTGGTCGGCCGGATCGGTGAATCGCGGCCCGCCCCGGCGCGGCCCGAGCGCGCCGTGGTACCAGGCGAGCAGCGGTTCGCCCTCCTCGGGATGGGCGACCAGGCTGGTCTGGATCATCCCGTCCCGGCGCGTCCACAGGCGCATTGACCGCTCGCCGTATTGCCGGGCCTCGCGCCCGGAAATGCCCGCCTCATCGATCCGGTCGCGGATTTGTCTGGCGCGCCGGTACATCTGGTCGGCGTTGCGGGTGGCGGCATCCAATACAAGGCGTTCGCAGGCTTCCCGCAGAACCGGTTGGGGAACCCGATCCGCCACCTCGCCGAGGATCGTTCGGATGGCTTCGGCGGCATCGAGCGCCAGAGTGCCGTCCGCGACCGCATGGGCGATCGGCGAGTGCCAGGAAAGAGAAGACAGCGGCCAATCGGAGTCCGCGGCCAGTGACGTCGCGGTGTCATCGGCCTCGTGGCTCTCCGCCATGAGCAGGCCGACCTTGACTAGTTTCGAAGCCTCGGAGCGAGACGACCCGGACAACGACTGGATGAGCTCCTCCGGGCTGAAGAAGCCCTGCCTCTGGGCCAGTCCGGCGTAGCCGAGCTCGTGGGCGGATCTCCGCGCCAACTCCCCCGCGAGCCAGGCTCCGTGAATGTCGACCTGGTTTTTCAGCGCGCTGTGCCGACGCTGAGCCTCGAGCAGAGTGGCGTCGTCAAGCCCCGCGAGATCATCCGGGCATGAGCCCAGTTCGGCGACGCGGGAGGCCGCTCGAACCAGTACCGATGGGGAGGATTCCATGACCCAATTTTCTCACATTCGAACATAGATCAGCCTTACGATTCCAGTGAGATAGCCATAGGGTGATCCCATGAGTAGGCCGGACTCGATGTGAGCGTCGACGTCATGCCCTGCTCGCGTGGGCATACGGGTACTCGCATCGTCCGCGATGGCATTCAGCGCATGGGCGGCCGGGAGAAACAACGCTGGCGCTGCATCTCTCCAGAGGGAGTACACCACCGATTCCTCGGTCCGTTGAGTAGGCCACGCACGGTCGACGGCACTTGTGAGGAGTGCGAGAACCATCTCCACGCGCACCAGGGCCCGCAGGCGCCGGCGGAGTTTGAGTACCTGGTGAAAGAGATCGCCGCCGCGCTCGTCGACCTCGGCCGCGGATCCACCTACACGGATGCCGCTAAACGGGTTCGTGCGCAGGCCAACTACGGCAAGACCGCGAAGTATCGCGAGGTGATCAACGGTCAGACGGTCGCGGAGTGGATGGCTGACTTCGTGCCCGTCGTCTCCCGGCGGTGGAGGCCGACCGAGTGGCCTGCTGTTCTCGTCCTGGACTCGATCTCCTTCCGGTGGACCGACCACTCGACCACTTCGAAGAGCAACCTCATGCTCTACTCGATCCTCGCCGCGTACGGCTATGACAAGGACGGCAAGAACGGGCGGCTCTGGAAGCTGGAAGCCGCGCCGTCCGGTGACGCATCGAGCTGGGCGGACTTCCTCGGGGCCTTGCCGGGCAAGCCCGAGTCGATCGTCTGCGACCAGGACAAGGCCATCGGCGGCGGCATCGAGAAACACTGGGGTATGTGGGCCGCGGTGAACCTCGTTCATCACTGCGAGTACCATCTCAGCGCCCGTGGCACGAGCCGGATGAACAGCGACAAGCTCGACCGCGAGGATCCCGCGCGCCTGCTTTTTCATGGCGCTCTCAAATCGCGTGAACGCTGGGATGCCTTCGAAGCCGAGGTGCGGAGCCGGCCGGAACTGCTGAACTCAAACAACTGGCTGGACCTCAACGCGATCAAGCTGAGAGTGCAAACCTTCACCCGTGAAAACATCCCACCCGTGTACTCCAACAGCGCGGTCGAGCAACCACTCCGCGATTTCCGCAGCGCCTTGGAAAGCCGCGTCTATTCGTTCCGCAACCGGGCCAGGCTCAACAACCTCCTCGAACTGATGCGCCTGTCCTATCAGAAAGTCGACCGGGTCGCCGGGTACTCCACGGACATCCGCAGCTACCTCGAAGCACACAACGGCAGACCCAAGCGGAGCTACCGGGAGGCCTATGACCCGCAGTTCGATGGGGCCGGAACCCAGCAGTTCAATAGTCTCTGGGGCGTCTCGGCACAGATCGCCATCCGCGAAGCGCAGATACGAAAGAAGGGTTCTTCATGACCGAGCGAGGAAGAGTTCCGTCAGTTCCGCTCG
>NZ_JAYSJZ010000102.1:0-17851 GCF_043726815.1 Lacisediminihabitans sp. | reverse complement strand
CCACCCGGGCCCGTCCGCCCGTGCGCAAGCGCCGTTCGCTGCCCTTCAACGGCTGGCACCTCTTCCTGTTGCCGGTGGGCGTTCTCTTCGCGATCCCGTTCGTGCAGATGTTCCTCACCTCGGTGACCCCCGCGTCGGAGATCAACAAGTTCCCGCCCCGCTTCATCCCCTCGGCGATCAGCTTCGACGGCTACGCGTCGCTCTTCGGCAAGTCGGACATCCTGCTCTGGCTCGGCAACACCCTCATCGTCTCGAGCTCCGCGATCGCCTCCCACCTCGTGCTCTGCTCGCTCGCCGGCTACGGATTCGCCCGGCTGAAGTTCCGAGGGCGGCACTTCGGGTTCTTCGCGGTGCTGGCCACCATCATGATCCCCACGCAGCTGCTCATGATCCCCACCTACATCCTGTTCTCCCGGGTGGGCCTCATCGACAGCCTCGGGGCGGCGATCGTGCCCTGGCTCGCCTCGGCATTCGGCATCTTCCTGATGCGGCAGTTCTTCCTCTCGCTGCCCGCCGAGCTCGAGGAGGCCGCGATGATCGACGGCTGCACCCGGCTGCAGGTGTTCTTCCGCGTGATCCTGCCGCTGGCGAAGCCGGCGCTCGCCACGCTCGCCATCTTCACCCTGCTCGGCTCGTGGAACGACCTGGTCTGGCCGCTCATCGCGATCAACAACGACCACGCGTTCACGCTGCAGCTCGGCCTCGCCAACTTCCAGGGCACGCGGCGAACGCAATGGTCGCTGCTCATGGCGGGTAACGTCGTTGCCACGCTGCCGCTCATCCTGTTCTTCCTGTTCGCCCAGAAGCAGTTCATCGCCACGATGACCTTCTCGGGACTCAAGGGGTGAGCGCGATCGAAGGGAATGCGATGCGAGTGCTCGTCGCCGGTGACGCCAACGTCGACCTCGTGCTTCGCGGAGACGTCGTGCCGCGGTTCGGCCAGGCCGAGCAGCTTCTCGACTCGGCCGACCTCACCCTCGGCAGCTCGGCCGGGATCGTCGCGCACGGTCTCGCCAGGCTCGGCGTGCCCACGGGGCTCGCGGCACGAGTCGGCGACGACGAGTTCGGCCGGCTCACCCTCGGCTGGCTCGCGGACGCCGGGGTCGACACCTCGACGGTCGCCGTCGATCCGAGCCTGCCCACCGGCCTCTCGGTGATCCTCTCGGCGCCGGCCGACCGCTCGATCCTCACCCTGCTCGGCACGATCCCCACGCTCACGGGCGACGACGTGCTCGCCGCGAGCGCCGGCTACTCGCACGTGCACTTCGCGTCCTACTTTCTGCTGGCCGGCCTCGCGGCCGAACTGCCCGCGGTGCTCGCGGAACTCCGGGCGCGCGGCATCACGACGAGCCTCGACACCAACTGGGATCCGGCCGAGCAGTGGGCGGGCCTCGGCGCGGTGCTTCCGCTCGTCGACTTCCTCCTGCCGAACCTCGAGGAGCTGCGGGCGATCGCGCTCTCGCTCGGTGGACGGTCCGGCGATTCCGATGAGGAGTGCGCCCTCTCCCTCGCCGCGTTGGGCCCGCTGGTCGTGGTGAAGGCCGGACGCGACGGCGGATGGTCGGTGGGCCGCGACGGAGCCGTCGTGTCCGCCGCCGGGCTCGTGCTCGATGTCGTCGACACCACGGGAGCCGGTGACAGCTTCGACGCGGGCTACCTCGCGGCCGTGGCCTCCGGAGTGCCGGACGAGGCGGAACGGCTGCGCTGGGCGACCGTCGCCGGATCGCTCTCGACCCGCGCCGCCGGTGGCTCGACCGCCCAGCCGGAGCGCGCCGAACTGCTCAGCCACCTGGCGTGATCACCCTCCTCGCGCTGGGCCCGTCGGTGGATGTCACCTACCTCGTCGACGAGTTCTTCGAGGGCGGCACCTTCCGGCCGACCGCCGTCTATCGGGCGGCCGGAGGCAAGGCCGTCAACGCCGCCCGGGCCGCCGTCACGATGAGGGCGGATGTCGCGGTGGTGGCCCCGCTCGGCGGCTCCGCCGGCCAGTTCATGCTCGACGACGCCGTCGCGGCGGGCATCCGGCTGGTGCCGGTCTGGGCGACCGCCGAGACGCGAACCTGCATCTCCATCTCCTCTGCCGCGAGCGGGCTGCTCACCGAGCTCTACGAGCAGCCGTCCGCGATCAGCGGAGACGAGCTGGCGCGACTGCACGAGGTCGCGGACGGGCTGCTCGCCGAGCGCCCGGGGTGGTTCGCGATCTCGGGCGGCATCCCGGCATCCGTGCCCATCGGCGACCTGGGCGCCCTCATCGAGCTCGCGCACTCGCGGGGGAACCGCGTGGCCGTCGACAGTCACGGCCCGGCGCTCGCCGCCGCCCTGGTGGCCGGGCCGGAGTTGCTCAAGGTCAATCGGGCCGAGGCGGCCGAGGCCCTGGGGATCGAGCCGCAGGCCGATGCGTTCGACGGCGTGTTCGGGATGGCCGAGCGGCTTCGCGCCATCACGGGCGGCACCGTCGTGATCACGGATGGCGTGGCCGGGTCGTACGCGGTCGACGAGCGGGGGCGTCAGCGGGCCGAGTGGTCCGGCGACTTCGGGCGGTATCCGGTGGGCAGCGGCGACAGCTACCTCGGCGGGTTGCTCGCGTCGCTCGACGCCGGCCGAACCCTCACGGACTCGCTCCGGCTCGCGGCGGGCTGCGCCACCGCGAACGCGCTCGTGCCGGGCGCCGGTCGATTCGCCGAGCTCGACGCCCGGGCGATCGCCGACGAGGTCGTCGTCTCCTAGCCGGCCGCCGCGACCAGCCGGTCGTACAGCTCGTTGAGGCGCGGGTCGACGACCTGGTGCAACGGGTGCTCGTCGTGCCACTCGATGATCTCGCGGGCACCGAGCGCGAACGGGGTGGTCGCGACGTACCCGGGAACGAGCGACTTGACCTTGCTGTTGTCGAAGATCACGGAGTGGCTCCGATCGCCGAGATGGCCGCCGGCCTGGTCGGGGTCCGCCACCGCGAGGGCGTCGGAGGTCACGTGCACGATCTTCGGCTCGACCCCGGCCGCGGCGGCCATGGCCTCGGCGATCTGCGTCCAGGTGAGCACCTCGTCCGAGGTGATGTGCACGCTCTCGCCGATCGCCTGCTGGTTGCCGAGCAGGCCGACGAAGCCCTTGGCAAAGTCGCGGCTGTGGGTGAGCACCCAGAGCGAGGTGCCGTCCCCGTGCAGCACGATCGGCACGCCGCGGCGCAGCCGGTCGATCGCGGTCCAGCCGCCGGCGAGCGGGATGCTCGACGCGTCGTAGGTATGCGACGGCCGCACGATCGTGGCCGGGAATCCGGTGTCCCGATAGGCCGCGACGAGCAGGTCCTCGCAGGCGATCTTGTCGCGGGAGTACTGCCAGAACGGATTACGCAGCGGGGTCGACTCGGTGATCGGCAGGCGGGCCGGCGGCTTCTGGTACGCGGAGGCCGAGGAGATGAAGACGTACTGGCCGATCCGACCGGAGAAGAGGTCGATGTCCTGCTGCACGTGAGCCGTGCCGAAGGCGACGAAATCGACCACGATGTCGAACTCGAGGCGGCCAAGCGCGTCCCGAACCGAGTCGGCATCCCGCACATCGGCCTGCAGGGCCCGCGCGCCGGCTGGCACGGTGTGCAGCGAGCTCAGGCCGCGATTGAGCAGGGTGACGTCGAGGCCCTGGCGCACCGCGAGATCGCTGGCCTCCGAGCTGATGGTTCCGGTACCGCCGATGAACAGGACTCTGGGAGCAGACATCCCTACACCGTTGCCGCTGCGATGAGTTTCGTCAAGTCGTCTCGGATGCGCTCGAGCTCGGCCACCGGCATCCCGAGTCGTTCCACGATCTGGCCGGGCACCTTCTCCGCCTCGCTGCGCAGGGCGGCCCCGGCCGGGGTCAGCTGCACGGCGAGGGCTCGCTCGTCGCTCGCGCTGCGGGCTCGGGTGACGAGCCCGGCGGTCTCGAGTCGCTTGAGCAGCGGCGAGAGGGTCGCCGGCTCCAGCAGAAGCGTGGCGCCGATGTCGGTCACGGTGCGCGGACTCCGTTCCCAGAGGGCGAGCATCACGAGGTACTGCGGATGCGTGAGGCCGAGGGGCTGCAACACCGGGCGGTAGAGGGCGATCACGCTCCGGGATGCGGCGGCCAGGGCGAAACAGACCTGGCGGTCGAGGGCGAGGACATCGGGACTGGCCATGCATCGAGCATAGTTGAGATATGCGGAGTACACTGATGATTAGTGTACTTAGGAGTTTGGACAATGTCGAAGAGGCTTCCCTGGTGGGACCGGTTGAATGGCGCGCTCGTGCCCTACATCGGACCGCCCCCGCTCGGACCGTACGGCGAGGCCCCGCTGCCGGCGACCGGCCCCAAGCCCTGCCCGATGTGCGGGCGCCCGATGGACGAGCACGAGATTGAGCGCCGAGAGGGTCGGCCCACCCAGATCCACTGCCCGACCGCGGCCTGACGCACCCCCCGCGGCGTGGCCCCTATCCGAGCAGCAGCGCGCTGAGCTGTTCGGCCGTCTTCGCCACGGCGAAGGTTCCGACCTCTTCCACCTTCGAGCCGTAGCCCCACTTCACGAGGATCGTGGGCACCCCCTGCTCGGCGGCGCCCTCCACGTCGTGTTTGCGGTCGCCCACCATGATCGGGTTGGTGATGTCGGCGCCGAGGTGGCGCAGGCGCAGGAGTGCCTCCTCCACGACATCCGCCTTGCGGCTGCGCACCTCATCCGCCGAGGCGCCGGTGATCACGTCGAAGTACTTGGTGAGGTCGAAGTGGTTCAGCATGGTGATGGCCGGCAGCTCGGGCTTCGAGGTGGCCAGGGAGAGCTTGAGCGGGCTCCCGGCGATTCGCTTGAGCACGGCGGGGATGCCCGGGTACACCTTGCTGTCGAACACGCCGTTCTGCAGGTAGCGGCTGCGGTAGACCTCGAGCGCGCGCGCCGACTCCTCCGGTGTCATGAAGGCGAGATCGCGGAACGAGTCGAGGATGGGCGGCCCCACGTAGGCGAGCAGCTCGGCCGGTGTGGGGATGGGGCGACCCAACTGGGCGAAGGTCCAGGAGAGCGTCTCGGTGATGCCGGGAGCCGAATCGAGGATCGTCCCGTCGAGGTCGAACAGGATGCAGGTCCATTTCGTGGTCACTGTCCCAAGCCTAGGTGGCTCGGCCGGCTGTCTCGGTTGGGGCACTCTGGTTGTGCAGGACGGTCGCGCGGTGGGTCCCGCCTGACTCCGGTTGTGCAGGACGGTTGTGCATGACGCGGGCTGGGTGAACCGGTCCATCAGACTCCAGTTGTGCAGGACAGTAGTGCAGGACGGTGCCACCGAGGTGTCCTGCAGAACTGGAGTCTGTGGGGTGGGCGCCGGTGAGGCGAGGTGTCCTGCAGAACTGGAGTCTGTGGGGTGGGCGCCGGTGAGGCGAGGTGTCCTGCACAACGGGAGTGCGCGGGGAGAGCTGCGAGCGAGACGCTCAGAAGAGGCGGGAGTCGCTGTCGTCGAGACCGCGCATCGCGTCGTAGTCGAGCACGAGGCAGCGGATGCCCCGATCCTCGGCGAGGGTGCGTGCCTGGGGCTTGATCTCCTGGGCGGCGAAGACGCCGGCGACCGGGGCGAGGTGGGGGTCGCGGTTCATCAGCTCGAGGTAGCGGGTGAGCTGTTCGACGCCGTCGATGTCGCCGCGGCGCTTGATCTCGATCGCGACCGAGCGGCCATCCGCATCCCGCGCGAGAATGTCCACCGGGCCGATGGCGGTCATGTACTCCCGGCGCACCAGCCGGTGGCCGTCCCCGACGAGCTCGATCTGCTCGGCGAGCAGCTTCTGCAGGTGGGCCTCCACGCCGTCCTTCTGCAGTCCGGGGTCGATTCCGAGTTCGTGAGCGCTGTCGTGCAGGATCTCGTGGATCGAGATCACGAGCAGGTCGGCCGTCTTCGCCTGGCTGATCTTCCAGATTTCGGCGACGCCGGCATCCGCCTGGTCGGCGTCGGGCTCGATGGTCGACACCGTGCACGGCGGGCTCATCCAGTTCAGAGGCTTGTAGGAGAGCGAATCGGAGTGCACGAGAACGCTGCCGTCCGCCTTCAGCAGCAGCAGGCGGGTCGCGAGGGGGAGGTGCGCGCTCAGCCGGCCGGCGTAATCGACGGAACAACGGGCAATGACAAGGCGCACCCGACGAGCCTAACCGGCGCTGCGCGCCCCGTGCGACTCGCGCGCGGCCCCGGATGCGAACCCCGCCACTGCCACCAGCACGAGCACCACGAGCAGCGCGTGCAGCAGGCCGAAGTGCTCGCCGAGGAACCCGATGAGCGGCGGGCCGACCAGGAAGGCGAAGTACCCGATGGTCGCCACCGCGCTCACGCGGGCGGCCGCCGTCTTCGGATCGTCGGCCGCCGCGGACATGCCCACGGGGAAGCCCAACGCCGACCCGAGACCCCACAGCACGACGCCGGCGATCGCGACCCACTCGTTGGGCACGAAGATGAAGATCACCAGGCCGAGGGCCGCCAGGGCGGACGACCAGCGGAGCACCGGCACCCGGCCGAAGCGGTCGAGCAGCTTCACGCCCGCGAGCCGGCCGATCGTCATGGCGCTCACGAAGACGCCGAACACGATCGCGCCGGTGGTGTTGTTCACGCCGTGCCCGTCGACCATGGCGAGTGCGAGCCAGTCGTTGGCCGAGCCCTCGGTGAACGCCATCCCGAGCACGATGAGCCCGATGATGAGGGTGCGCGGGTCGCGCCAGATGCTCAGGCGTCCGCGCCAGCTCTTGGAGTGGTCGTCATCCGGGACCGGCACGGCGTCGTCCTCCACGATGTGCTCGGACTGCATGAACCGCACCGCGGTGATCGCCGCGGTCGCGATGATGAGAGCGACGATTCCGGTGTGCACCGCGATCGGCAGGTGGACGAGCTCCGCGAGGGCGCCGAGTCCGGCCCCCACCATCGTGCCGAAGCTGAAGAAGGCGTGGAAGATCGGCATGATGGCCCGCCCGAGAACCCGCTCGTTGGCGGCGCCGATCACATTCATCGACACGTCGGTGATGCCGAAGCACGCCCCGAAGACGGCGAGGCCGATGAAGGTCAGCACGTAGTTGGGGCCGACGGTCGCGCCCACCCCGGCGACTGCGAAGCCGATCGAGGCGATCGTGAGGCAGGAGGCGATGGTGAGCCGAGCGCCGAACCGGGCGATGATGTGGCTGGAGCCGAGGAGCCCGATGATCGAGCCGGCGGCGATTCCGAAGATGAGCAGGGCCATCTGCAGCGTCGAGGCCTGCAGCGAGTCGCGCACCGCCGGAACGCGCGACACCCAACTGGCCATGGCGAGACCGCAGAGCCCGAACACGACGAAGATCGCGTTGCGCCACGCCACCACCTGGGCACGGCTGAGACCGCCGGCGTAGGTGCTGCGCTGGGCTGGCCGGGTGGGTTGGGGCATGAAATTCCAGTGTCAGGGTCGGTGCGGGCGGAGCCGGAAGCAGGGGGTGAATCGACTCAATCGAATCGATTCGACTAAGCTACCAAGGCATGAGCGGCAAAGCAACCACCGGGCAGGCGAACGAACGCCCCACTCTGGCCGCGGTGGCGCGACTCGCCGGGGTCTCGGCCTCCACCGCGTCCCTCGCGTTCAGCGGGGCCGGCCCGGTGTCCGCCGCCACCCGCGCCAGGGTGCTCGCCGCCGCCGAACGGCTCGACTATGCGGGCCCCGACCCGCGCGCCCAGTCGCTGCGGCGCGGTCGCTCCGGCATCATCGGGGTCGTCATCGAGGACCGGCTGAGAGACGCGTTCCGCGACCCGGTCAACATCGCGATGCTCGATGGCCTCGCCGATGAGACCGGCCCGCTCGGCAACGGCCTGCTCCTGCTCACGGACACTGGCGATGGATCCGCGACGATCGCGACCGCGCCGGTGGACGCCGTCGTTCTGATCGGATGCAGCACCCGCCTCGCCGAGAAGGTGGCGGTGTTCCGCCAGCGGGGCGTCGCCCTCGTCGCCATCGAGGCGGAACCCATGCCGGGGGTTCTCGCGATCGACCTCGACAATCGGGAGGCGACCCGCCGGCTGGCGCGGCACCTCGAGCGGCTCGGGCACGGACGGGTCGCGATGGTGACCCTCCCGCTGGACGACGCGAGGAGCCGCGGCGAGCTCACCGCCGAGCGCGAGAGCACGGGGTTCGTCGCCTCCGAGCGGATTCGCGGCGCGCGCGACGTGTTCCCGGCCGCCCGGGGCTGGGTCTCGGCCGGCAGCTTTATCGAGGAGGGTCTGCTCGCCGGCCTCGCCCTCCTGGCCGATCCGGTCACCCGCCCGACCGCGGTCATCGCCCAGAGCGACCTGCTGGCCGTGGGGGTGATCCGGGCGGCAGAGCAGCTGGGAATCGGCATCCCCGGGGAGCTGAGCGTGGTCGGGTTCGACGGCGTGCGCGTCGACGGGATCGCTCCCCTCGACCTCACCACCATGCGCCAACCGGCGGTCGAGAAGGGGAGGGCAGCCGGCCGTGGGCTGATCGAGATGCTCGCCGGTCGGCCGGGTGAGCCGGTCTCGTTCACGAGCGAGTTCCACCCCGGCAACACCACGGCGCCGCCCCGGGACTAGGCCGACGTTTTGATGATTCACAAAGTTGTGAATCAGGCGTAATGTGCCGCCATGACCGCAACGATCGAGGCCTCGGGCCTCGCGAAGAACTTCGGACGGGTTCACGCCCTGGACGGGCTCGACCTCTCGGTGACGGAGGGCGAGGTGCACGGCTTCCTCGGCCCGAACGGGGCGGGCAAATCCACGACCCTGCGCATCCTGCTCGGCCTGATCAAGGCGACGAGCGGCGACGTCTCCGTCCTCGGACTCGACCCCTGGGCGGATGCGGTGCGCGCGCACCGGGACATCGCCTACGTGCCGGGGGACGTCAACCTCTGGCCCAGCCTCACCGGAGGCGAGGCGATCGACCTGCTCACCTCCCTGCGCGGGGGTGCCGACCCGGCGCTGCGCGCCCGCCTCATCCGGGACTTCGACTTCGATCCCCGCAAGAAGGGGCGCAGCTACTCCAAGGGCAACCGGCAGAAGGTGGCGCTCATCGCAGCCTTCGCCCGCCCGGCGCGGCTCTACGTGCTCGACGAGCCGACGAGCGGACTCGACCCCGTGATGGAGGCCGCGTTCCGGGGCGAGATCGATCGGGTCAAGGCAGACGGCGCCACGGTGCTGCTGTCGAGCCACATCCTGAGCGAGGTGGAGGAGCTCTGTGACCGGGTCACGATCATCCGCGCGGGAAGGACGGTGGAGACGGGCACTCTCACCGAGCTCCGCCACCTCACCCGCACGAGCTTCCGGGTGACCACCCTCACCGATGCCGCGGCGATGACCGCGATCGCCGGTGTGCACGACGTGCGGCGCGAGGCCGACCACCTCGTCTTCGACGCGGACACGGATGCCCTGCGCCCGGTGCTGCAGGAGCTCGCCGCCATCGGCGTGGCCGGCCTCACCGTGTCGCCGCCGTCGCTCGAGGAGCTGTTCCTGCGCCACTACGGCGACGAGCGCGCGCGAGAGGTCGCGAACTGATGCTCAGGCTGCTTCGCGCCCAGGCGCGGCGGGATCGGTGGCAGCTCGCCAGCTGGATCCTCGGGATCGGCCTGCTCGCCGTCGGAAGCGCTGCGGCCGTCGTGCAGGAGTTCGGCGACACCACCCAGCGGGCGGCCCTGCTCATCCTGGCCTCCGGCAACCCGGCCCTGCTCGCGGTGCGCGGAACTCCGGACGGACTCTCCACCGGCTCCGTCATCTTCTTCGAGATCTTCACCTTCCTGGCCGTGCTCGCCGCGTTGATGAGCACCTTCCTCACGGTTCGGCACAGCCGGGGCGACGAGGAGCAGGGACGCACGGAGCTCGTCGGCGGAACCCCGGTGAGCCGGTCGGCCGCCCTCGGCGCCACCCTCTGGCTGGCGGCACTCGCCAACGTCGCCGTCGCGATCGTCGTGACCGCCGGCTTCGCCGCGACCGGCCTGCCGCTCGGCGGGTCCGCTCTCACCGGCCTCGCGACCGGCGGCACCGGCCTCGCGTTCTGCGGAATCGCGGCCGTCGCGGCCCAGGTCTGCCGCACCTCGCGGGCCGCCAATTCGCTGGCCGGCACGCTCGTGGGCCTCGCCTTCGCGCTGCGGGCCTTCGGCGACGCGACCGGCGCGGTGTCGGAGGGGGGACTGCGGGTGACGAGCGCGTGGCCATCCTGGCTGTCGCCGATCGGCTGGGGCCAGCAGGTGCACGCCTTCGGCCACGAGTCTGCAGCCCCGCTGCTTCTGCAGCTCGCCGTGTTCGTGGTCGCGGGCGCTGGGGCGCTCGCCGCGGTGCGCCGCCGCGACCTGGGCGCCGGCCTCGTCGGTGACCGCTCGGGCCGCGCCACGGCCGGCCATACGCTCACCGGCACGCTCGGGCTGGCCTGGCGCCTCCAGTACAGCGCCGTCATCGGCTGGGCGGCGGGGGGCGCCCTCCTGGGGCTCTTCGCCGGCGGCCTCGCGGATGCCGCGGTCACGGCCGTGCAGGAGAACCAGGCCCTCTCGGCCACGGTGCGCAGCCTTCTCAGCGGCAGCACGTCGAGCCTGCTCGACACCTTCGTGGCGGCGATCATGGCCTTCCTGGGCGTGCTTGCGGCGGGCGCGGCCCTGCAGGCGGTGCTGCGGGTGCGCATCGAGGAGGCGGAGGGCCGGGCGGAGCTGCTGCTCTCCGGCGCGGTCTCGAAGACCAGGCTCCTTGTCGATTCCCTCGTCGTGGCGCTCGTCTCGATAGTCGCGGTGCTGCTCGCCGGTGGGGTGGTCGCCGGGTTCGCGTTCGCGGGTGCCGGGCATCCCGGCCGCTTCGGCTCGTCCATCGTCGCCGCGTTCGTGCAGCTGCCGGCCGCCCTCGTCTTCGTCTCGGTCACCGCCCTCGTCTTCGCGCTCCTGCCGCGGCTGACCATCGGCCTCGGCTGGGGACTGCTCGCCGTCGGCTTCGTGCTCGGCCAGTTCGGCGGGGTCTTCAAGCTCCCGGACTGGCTTCGTGACCTGAGCCCGTTCACCCACACGCCGATCGTGCCCGGTGACTCGGTGGACCTGGCGCCCCTCGCGGTGATGGTGGTGCTGTCGATCGTGGTCGCCGCGGCGAGCGTGCTGCTCGCCCGGCGCAGGGACCTGGTCACCTGATGCCGAGCGACGAGGTCGAGGAGTTCGCCGAGCAGATGGCGGCGACGCTCGCCGCGGCCGGGTTCCCCCGGATGGCGGCCCGCGTGATGATGGCCCTCATGACCGCGGAGTCCGGGCGGGCCACCGCGGAGGAGCTCTCACACCAGCTGGGGGCGAGTGCCGCGGCCATCTCGGGCGCGACCCGCTACCTGCAGTCGATGGCCATCATCCGGCGCCTCTCGATCCCCGGAACCCGCAAGCACCGCTACGAGTTGCCCGATCACGCCTGGTACGACGCGACGAGCTCGCAGGGCCAGCTCTACACCCACCTGATCGACCTCGCCGAGCGCGGCCTCTCGGCCATGCCGCCGGACTCGAAGGCGGCGCAGCGCACCGCCGAGATGGCGGACTACTTCCGATTCATGCGCGAACGCCTGCCGCTGCTGCTCGAGGAGTGGAAGGCGACCCGCGGCTGACCTTTTCGGGCCGGACAACCCGCCGCGAACGCTTAAGCTTGAGCCTCATGAGCGACGAAATGCCCTTCCCCTCCGGCATCCATCTCGACGAGCTGGACCCGACCGTGCGTCCGCAGGACGACCTCTTCCGGCACGTCAACGGCAAGTGGATCGAACGCACGGAGATCCCCTCGGACAAGGCGCGCTACGGCTCCTTCTACCTCCTCGCCGAGGAGGCCGAGAAGGCCGTGCGCGACATCATCGAGGAGGCCCAGTCGGCCGAGCCCGGCACCGAGGAGCGCAAGTTCGGCGACCTCTATGCGAGCTACCTGGACGAGGCGCGCATCCAGGAGCTCGGCGCGACCCCCCTGCACGCGGCGCTTGCCGATGTCGACGCGATCGACGATATCCCGTCGTTCCTGGTCGCCCTCGGCGTGCTCGAACGCCAGGGAGTGAGCGGATTCTTCCAGCTCTACATCGACAACGACCCGGGCAACCCCGAGCGGTACATCGCCCTCTTCGAGCAGGGCGGCCTCGGCCTTCCGGACGAGAGCTACTACCGCGAGGAGAAGTTCGCGGACATCCGCACGGCCTACCGCGCGTACCTGGAGAAGATGTTCGGCCAGGCCGGGGTGACGGAGGCCGCGGAGCGCGCCGCCCGTGTCTTCGAGCTCGAGACGACAATCGCGTCCGCGCACTGGGACAACGTCGCCACGCGGGACAGCGAGAAGACCTACAACCTCACCACCTGGCACGACGTCGTGAACCAGGCTTCCTCGGTGGCCAACGGTCCGGACCTGGGCCGCTGGCTCGACGCGCTGGACGCGCCGGCCGGCGTGTTCGATGAGCTCGTGCTGCGCCAGCCGTCGTTCCTCGACGGCATCGCCGCCGCGCTCGCCGCCGGCAATCTCGAGCGCTGGACCGACTGGCTGCGCTGGCAGGTGATCCGCTCATCCGCGGCCTACCTCTCCGACGACTTCGTCGAGGCGAACTTCGACTTCTACGGCCGCACCCTCACGGGCACCCCGGAGCTGCGCGCCCGCTGGAAGCGCGGCGTCTCCCTCGTCGAGGGCGCGATGGGTGAGGCGGTCGGCCGCATCTACGTCGACCGTCACTTTCCGGAGGCCGCGAAGACGAGCATGGACGTGCTCGTGGCCAACCTGGTCGAGGCCTACCGGCAGAGCATCGCGGCGCTCGGCTGGATGACGGACGACACCCGCGCGCGAGCCCTCGACAAGCTCGAGAAGTTCACGCCCAAGATCGGCTACCCGGTGAAGTGGCGCGACTACTCGAACCTCGAGATCCGGGCGGACGACCTCATCGCCAACGTGCGTGCCACCAGCGAGTTCGAGTTCCAGCGCGAGCTCGGCAAGATCGGCAAGCCGCTCGACCGCGACGAGTGGTTCATGACCCCGCAGACAATCAACGCCTACTACAACCCCGGCTTCAACGAGATCGTGTTCCCGGCGGCCATCCTGCAATTCCCGTTCTTCGACGAGGGTCGGGATGCCGCGGCCAACTACGGCGCGATCGGCGCGGTGATCGGGCACGAGATCGGCCACGGGTTCGACGACCAGGGCTCCAAGTACGACGGCGACGGACGGCTCACCGACTGGTGGACCGCGGACGACCGCGCGGCGTTCGAGAAGCTCACCGCGACGCTCATCGAGCAGTACAACGCGCTCGCCCCGCGCCAGGTGCCCGACCACCACGTGAATGGCGCCCTCACGATCGGCGAAAACATCGGCGACCTCGGGGGGCTCTCCATCGCGTGGAAGGCGTACCTGATCAGCCTCGACGGCGCGGAGCCACCCGTGGTCGACGGCCTGAGCGGAGCCGAGCGGTTCTTCCTCTCCTGGGCGCAGGCCTGGCAGCTCAAGTCGCGGGACGAGGAGGCGGTTCGACTCATCGCGATCGACCCGCATTCGCCCAATGAGTTCCGATGCAACCAGATCGTGCGCAACATCGACGCGTTCTATGAGACCTTTGGAGTGACAGAAGCCGATCAGCTGTGGCTCGATCCAGAAGAGCGCGTGACTATTTGGTAGTTGGTACGAGCGACAACCTACGTCGAGAGCGAATCCGAACCCCCCGTGTCGGTCGCCATCGCGGAGCCGCGGGAGCCGAGAGCTTCTCCGGCAGCTTCACCGCGCTCGGACAACTCGCCTACGCGGGTGCCCGGGTCTCCGCGCACGTCGTCGACCTGCGCAGCGGCGCCACCCTCGTCTCGATCGACGACCGGATCGTGCTGCCGACGGCGGGCATCGGCCAGGTGCTGCTGCTGATCGAGGTCTCGGCGCGGATCACCTCCCGCGAGCTTGGCGGCTACGGCATCCTCGACAAGACGCCGGGGGACGCGATCGGCGCCCCCGGCATCTGGCACCGGCTCCAGGCGCCGGCCCTGCCGGTCGCCGACCTCGCCGCACTCGTCGGTGCCACGAGCGACAGCCTCGCCACCAACGTGCTGTTGCGGCACATCGGGCTGGAGGCGGTACGCACGCGCACCGAGTCGCTCGGGCTCGCCCGCACGGCCCTGCTCGATCTGGCCCGCACGACGCGCGGCCCTGACGATGCCCCGCAAATGTCCGTGGCGTCCACGGCCGAACTCGCCTGGCTCTTCGCCACCCTCTCTCGGGGGGAGATCGTCGACCACGTCACGAGCGACCGCGTGCTCGGCTGGCTCGCGCTCAACGCCGATCTCTCGCTCGTGGCGAGCGCGTTCGGCCTCGACCCGCTCGCCCATCGCTCGACCGACCACGGCATCCGCGTCGTCAACAAGACCGGCGTCGACTTCGGCGTGCGCGCGGAGGCCGGGCTGCTGAGCGGCTCGAGGACCGGGGTGTCCTACGCCGTCACCGTGCAGTTCGCGGATGCGGATCTCTCGACGAGACTGCGCGTGATCGAGGCCATTCGCACGGTCGGCTACGACCTGCTCGAGTACGTGCACTGACCCCCACTTCGGGGTACGTGGGCTTCGAAGGCTCGGGGCAGATGGCCGAGAAATCCCATGAATGGCGGCGATTTTCGTTGCCTTGGCGCCGTAGACCGACGGATTCCGTCGAGACCGGTTCGGCGTGGCTGGACAGAAAGCGTTGTCCTCCAAAGGGGGGACCAACTAGGATCGCCCCAGGCACTTGAGCCTGTGGTAACCCGAGCCACCGACCGACCCGACTGTGCCTGCTAATTAAATAGGACGACCCACCCATGTCGCTTACCCGGCGGCCACGGCGATCCCCCGACGCCCGGCCTCATTCTGTCCTGCTCTTTTCCCCGAACACGAGCCCCCTTCGTAAGCGTCTGAGACGTGCTCTCGCCGCCTTCACCACGGCTGTGCTCGCCGTCGGCCTGGTCGCCGTGGGCGTCGCCGCGCCGGCATCGGCACAGATGAACCAGCCATCCGACTGGGTGACCCTGCCGGGCGAAGCCTGCGTCGATGTGGGCTACTCGACCGAGAATGCGGCGAGCAATCCCTACGTTCTTCCGGCAGCCATGCCCATCGGCCTGCCCGCCGGGGGCACATACTCCAAGGTCATCGTGAAGGCGGGGCACACCGGCACGAGCGTGCTGCACGAGAACACGGTGTACGCGCCCATCGAGGTCACCGGAACGACCGTGAAGTGGATCTATCGCGCCGCGCTGGTCGCGGGCGATGCCTTCGCGCACGACGAGAAGGGCAGCATCAGCCACGTGATCGTCTGCGCGATTCCGGCTCCGACCCCGGTCGCGCAGTGCATCCCCGATTCCGCCATCAGCTACACCTACAACCCCGCCGACAACTCGGGCATCGTGACCGTGGCCAACCCCAAGGGCTCGACGGGCGTGCTGTGCAAGCCGCTCTTCATCACCGCCACGAGCTGGAAGTACAAGCAGAACGCGGTGTGGGGTCAGACCCTCGACCTGGTGAACAAGGTGGCCATCACCACCCCGGGAACCTACCCGTACGCGGCCGCGGTGTCCTGCGGCCAGGGCGACATCTATGCCTCCCGAACCGCGTTCATCGAGCCGACTCCCGAGCTGACCGGGCCCCAGTCCTGGGAGAAGTTCCTGAGCGGGCTCGGATTCGCCACCAGCACCCCCGGAAACACCTACACGCAGCAGCCGACCAACTGCTACGGACTGGTCGTGCCGGTCGCACCGGCCCTCACGATGGCCTCGGCCTGTGGAGTGTACGGAACTGTGACGCCCGCGGTGACGGATGGCGTGCTGTACACCACGGTGTTCACCAAGGCGACCGGCGACTACACGGTCACCGCCACTCCCACCGCGGGGCACCACTTCGCCGGCTGGGAGACGTCGAAGGTGTGGTCGGGCACTGTCGGTGCGTACGTCGAGTGCGTGCTCAAGCCCGAAGTGTCGATTTCGACCGGCGAGTGTTACGCCGACACCGGGTATTCGAGCAAGACGGTTTCTGCCGTCTTCAACAACGTCGGGTCTAACGTCGCGGTGACGTTCACCGGCGCTGGCGTCTCCGAGACGGTTCCGGCCGGTCAGAGCAAGACGGTCCAGTTGAGCCCGGTCGGCAACGCCGGCGCGTCGCTCGTCTTCACCGCTGCGGGCCAGACCTTCACTCTCGCGGTGCCGGCGTTCGCCGACTGCGGTGCCGAGACCCACCCGAACGCCAGCGTCGCCGTCGGTGCGTGCGTCTACGACGAGAACGGCACCGCCGGATCGCGAAGCGTGGCGTTCACCTTCGACAACTCGAAGAGCAACCGTGCGGTCGACTTCGTCGTCGCCTCTCTGCCGCAGCTCAACCGCACGGTCGCGGCCGGCGCCACGGTCATGGTCACCGCGGCCGACGTGTCGGCCGAGGGTGGCAACTACACGGTGACCGCCGACGGGCAGACGTTCATGCTGCCGGTGCCGGCCTGCCCGGAGCCGACCAAGCCGGAGCCGGTCACGACCCACAGGGTCGTGGAGAGCGCTCCGGACTGCTCCACCGGCTCGGTGACCATCACGACCACCGACACGACCACCTCCTGGGTGTTCGACGGCGCGAAAGCGGAGTGGGTGCGCGGCGACGACATCGTCACCGTCGCGACCTCTGCCCGTGACCTGACCGAGGGCGAGGCGGCACACTGCCTCAGCATCCCGACCGACCCCACATCGCACGACCAGGTCTGCCTCTCGAATGACGAGTCGGCGACTCTCGTGGGCGGCTACATCTCGGTGGCGCTCCAGGCTGGTGTCAGGTACACCATCCACAACATGGCGGATGCGGACGCGACGAACGACATCGTCGCGACGACGGCAGACACCTCGCTCGAACCCGGCACCTACCGGGTGACCGCCGAGGCGCTGCCCGGATACACACTCGCGCCGTTCGAACCGTTCCCGCTCTACACGATCGCGAGTGCCGGCATCTGTGAGCAGCTGCCGTCGCACGCTCTCGCCGACGGTTCGGCCACGGGCACCGACCAGTCCTGCAGCGCGAACGCCCTGAAGAGCGGCTACATCACGGTGGCTCTCGACCAGGGGCTGTCGTACTTCATCGACGGGGTGGAGCTCACGTCGGCGGTGACCAACGAGAAGCCGGGAACGTACGTCGTGACCGGGGTCGCCCAGGACGGTTTCCAGTGGGACGGTGACCCGTGGACGATCGTTATCGCCGCGGCCGCCTCATCCTGCCTCACGGTGGTGACCGAGCTCAAGACGCTGGCCTTCACAGGGTTCACCGGCGGGGCGGGGTACGTGGGGCTCGCGGGCCTGATGCTGCTGCTCGGCGGGGCGCTGACCCTCTGGTCACGTCGCCGCAATGCGCGTCCGTAGCGTCTGACAGATAGTGGGACGGAGGGTCCCGTTCCCGGTCGAAAGACCGGGGGCGGGGCCCTCTTGCGTCTCGCGGCCTTACCCCTTGCCCCTTACCTCTCAGACGGGTTGTGCAGGACGGCGCCGCCGTCGAGGGGTGCCCGCCCCGCAGACTCCAGTTGTGCAGGACGGGTTGTGCAGGACGGCTCGGGCGGATAGCGAGGGCGAGAGGTGCCGAACCGACGGGAGCGTCCTGCAGGCCGGGACAATTCCGGTCCCCGCATTCCTGCCGTATCGTGCACAAACTGTCCTGCACACGCTGTCCTGCACAACCGGAGTCTGTGGGGTGGGTACCACGCCTCTGGGGCCCGTCCTGCAGAACACGGCCCGACCGACGCGGCCGACACCGCCAGAAGTTCGACGACGGCCACGTCGGGGTTCCGTCGCGCGTCGCGAAGCGGGCGGCTCGGGCCTAGGTGTACTGCCCAGGGAGGTTAGTTAACCGGCTGATGGGTGGTTTGCCTCCGATGGCGGTGTGGGGTCTGTGGTGATTGTAGTCATGGAGCCATGC
>NZ_JAYSJZ010000101.1:0-25583 GCF_043726815.1 Lacisediminihabitans sp. | reverse complement strand
CTCCAACGCCGGTGGCGCCACTTTTGCCCACTCGCGGTGCAGTGGAGACGAGAGCGAAGTCGGATGCGGCGGTTCCAACCTCGGGTGCCCCGCTACGCGATGAAGCTGAAGTGCTCCACCACCGGAAACTGCTGGTACGAGTCGTGCAGCAGGGCGCTCCACTCTCGGAACGCCGGCGAGATCGTGAATCCGGCCCCTCGCATCCGGGAGTTCTCCCACTGCACGATGAGCAGGTGCGTCCTCGGTGTCTCGACGCCGCGCGACAGGGTGAGGCCGAGAAATCCCGGGCTCGACTCGATGAGTTTTCGGGCCGCGGCGAAGGCCCGCTCGAAGTCGGCCTCCTCCCCCGGTCCAACCGGTATCAGGGCGTGTTCGACGATCATGGGAGCCTCCGGGTGCGGTTCGGGTAACGCGCTTCAAGGACTTGAGCGAACGCTACTCCTGTGGCGTCTCCGGCGCGAGGGCCAGTCGCCCCGCCTGCGCGGCCCCGGAGCGCTAGGGCTGGTCGGCCACCGGCTCCGGGCCGGTCTCCGGCTCGGTCTCCAGGCCGGTATCGGGCTCCGGCTCCGGCTCGGCCAGGGCCTCGAGCGCGGCCTCCACCTCGGCGAGGGTCGGCAGGTCGGCACCCGCGCGAGACACGGTGATGCCGGCGGCGGCGGCCGCCCGCCGGCCCATCCCGAGCAGTTCGGCCTCGGACACGACGGCCGGGTCGATGTCGAGGAGGGAGTAGACCAGCGACGCCATGTAGGTGTCCCCCGCGCCGATGGTGTCGACCACCGTCACCGCGGCGGACGGCACCTCGACTCGCAGTTCCCGGGTCGCGAGGATTGATCCGTCGCCCCCGAGAGTCACGATCGCCAGGCGGGGACCCAGCGCGAGCACCTGGGGCAGCACCTCGTCGACCGTGAGGTGCGGGTAGAGCCACGCGGCATCCTCGTCGCTCAGCTTCACCACACTCGCGAGGGACGCCATCGCCTCGAAGCGGCCGATGGTGTCGTCCCGGCTGCCGATGATGCTCGGGCGGATGTTGGGGTCGTAGGTGACGATGGTGCCGGCCTCGGCGGCCTTAAGCAGGGATCGTACCGTGTCCGCCCCCGGCGCGAGGAAACTCGCGATGGAGCCGGTGTGGAGCACCCGCGCCGGCGGCGTCGAGGCAGCGGCGGGGAGGCTCCAGTCGAGATCGAACACGTAGCTCGCCGCGCCGGTCGCCCCGATGGTCGCGGCGGCGGTCGACGTGCGCGCGGCGGACTGGGAACCGGGAGCGAGCCGCACGCCCGCGAGGTGCTCGGCGATGAGGCGGCCGCGCTCGTCGTCGCCGAGATGGGTGAGGAAGGTCGTGTCCACACCGAGCAACCCGAGCCCGTAGGCGACGTTGGCCGGGCTGCCGCCCGGCAGCTCGGTGGTCGCGTCGGGGGTGCGCACGATGTCGATGAGCGCCTCCCCGATAACACAAACGGCACGGGGCATCTCAGTCATGCTTCGACCCTATTGGGTGCGAGGGCCTATTGGGTGCGGAGGCGCAATGGCGCACCACGGAGATGCGCTGCCTACTGCTGGGCCCGCTCGAGCACGAGCTCGCGCACGCGGGCGGCATCCGCCGTGCCCTTCATCGCCTTCATGACCGCACCGATCACGGCGCCGGCGGCCTGCACCTTGCCGTCGCGGATCTTCTCGAGCACGTCGGGCTGCGCGGCGAGGGCCTCGTCGATGGCGGCGATGAGCGCTCCGTCGTCGGAGACCACGGCGAGTCCGCGTGAGGCCACGACCTCGCTCGGCGAACCCTCGCCCGCCACGACCCCCTCGAGCACCTGGCGCGCGAGACGGTCGGTGAGCTCCCCGGCCTCGATCAGCCCGATGAGCTCGCTCACGTGGATCGAGGACACGAGGGAGGACGCATCCACCGAGGCGGCGTTCGCGAGCCGGGCGATCTCGCCCGTCCACCACTTCCTCGCCTGGGCCGGCGAGGCGCCCGCGGCAGTCGTCTCCTCGATCTCGACCAGGAGGCCGGAGTTCACCACGTCCTGGAACTCCAACTCGGTGAAGCCCCAGGCCTCCCTGAGCCGACGGCGGCGGATGGCCGGCGCCTCCGGCAGGGCGGCGCGCAGGCTCTCGATCAGCTCGAGGGACGGCTCAACCGGCAGCAGGTCGGGTTCCGGGAAGTAGCGGTAGTCGTCCGCGTCGCTCTTGGGGCGACCGGCCGACGTGACGCCGGTGTCCTCGTGCCAGTGCCGGGTCTCCTGGATGATCGTGCCGCCCGCATCCAGAATGGCGGCCTGCCGCTGGATCTCGTAGCGGATGGAGCGCTCGACGCTGCGCAGGCTGTTGACGTTCTTGGTCTCGGTGCGGGTTCCGAGCGGCGGCGGGTCGCCCGCGGCCAGGGCCTCGGCCACCGACTTGCGGGAGCGCAGCGAGATGTTGGCGTCGCAGCGCAGGTTTCCGCGCTCCATCTTCGCGTCGCTGATTCCCAGCGACCGCACGATGTCGCGGATCGTCGAGACATAGGCCTTGGCCAGCTCGGGGGCGTCGCGATCCGCCCCGTAGATGATGTTGGTGACGATCTCCACCAGGGGCACGCCCGCGCGGTTGTAGTCCACGAGCGAGTACTCGGCGCCCTGGATCCGGCCGGTCGAACCGCCGACGTGCGTGAGCTTGCCGGCGTCCTCCTCCATGTGGGCGCGCTCGATCGAGATCTGGAACAGCCGGCCATCCGAGAGCTCCACCTCGACGTTGCCGTCGTAGGCGATCGGCTCGTCGTACTGGCTGATCTGGTAGTTCTTGGCCAGGTCGGGGTAGAAGTAGTTCTTGCGCGCGAAGCGGCTGGACGGGCGGATGCTGCAGCCGAGAGCGAGGCCGAGGCTGATGCTGTGGTGGATGGCCTTCTCGTTGACCACCGGCAGGGTACCGGGAAGGCCGAGGTCCACCGGCGTCACGTTGGTGTTCGGCTCGCCGCCGAAGAAGTTCGGAGCATCCGAGAACATCTTGGTGCGGGTGTTGAGCTCCACGTGCACCTCGAAGCCGAGCACCGGCTCGAACAACTCGAGAGCCCTGTCATAGTCCATCAGTTCAGCTTTAGCCACCAGATGATTCTACGGGGAGTGCCCCCAGCCTGTTTGGCACGGCGGCCTCGAGCGGCTGCACCGACTTCTCCGATCGCACGAAGGCGATGCCCGCGAGGATGAGCACGCCGCCCGCCAGCTGCAGCACCGTCAGGTTCTCGCCCAACAGCAGCCAGGCATAGAGGGCGGCCGCGACCACCTCGAGCAGACCCGCGAACGAGGCGAGCCGGGAACCCAGCATGCCGCTCGCGGTGATGCTCGCGGCGTAGGCGAGCGCGGTGCCGATGATGCCGACGATGAGCAGCGGCACCCACCAGGGGGTTGCCGTGCCGAGCATGCGCACGGTGCCGAACGTCACGGCGAACGGCACGATGCCGATGAGGCCGGCGAGCCCGAGCACGAGTCCCCCGAAGACGAGACCGGATGCCGCGAGGGCGACGGGAGGCAGCCCGTCGTTCGGGCGGGCGGCGACCACGTAGTACACGGCGCAGCCGACCGCGGCGAGGGCGGCGAAGAGAAGCCCGACGACCGCGAGCGAACCCCCGCCGCCCGGCGACACCACGAGCACGAGCCCGACCAGCGCCACGACGGAGCCGATGAGCACGACCAGTTTCGGCATCCGGCGGCTGGTCGCCCAGATGAAGGCGACGAGCAGCAGGGGCGCCAGGTATTCGATCAGGATCGCCGTGCCCACCGGGATGCTCTCGAGGGCCGCGAAGTACACCAGCTGGGTGCCCGCGACGCCCACGAGCGCCATCGCGAGAACGCGCCACCGCGCTCTCCAGAGCGCCGACCACCGACCGCGGAGCGCCACGAGGGCGAACGGCAGGAGCAGCGCTCCGCCGAGGAGCGCGCGGAGCGTCACCGCCGACGCCGGGCTCCAGCCCGCCTCGAGGAGCGGCTTGACGAAGGCGCCGGAGACGCCGAACGCCGCCGCCGCAATGACCGCGATGACCAGCCCGAGGCTCGTCGACGACTGCTTCACCCGCATCCTCCTGTGTCATGGTCTACATTGTTGTATGCCCCTGACATTACGACCACGAGAGGTCACCGGTCAATTTGCATTTAGCCCCTGACACCGAGGAGACCCTGAAGTTCGCCGTCGCGCTGGCAAACACCGACCCCGCGGCGTCCAGGAGCGGGTCGGACGAGATCGGCACTGTCGAGCAGCTCGCCGGATTCCTCACCGACTGGGCGTACTCCGGGCGGATCGACCACGATGAGGCCGAGCTGCGCGACGTGCGTCAGACCAGGGACCTGATTCGACGGTTGTGGGACCTCGACGTTGACGATGCCGTGCACGCGGTCAATGCCATGCTCGCCGAGGCCCGGGCCCTTCCGCAGCTCGCGCGGCACGACGGATCCCCGTGGCACCTGCACGCGACGGAGCCGAACGCGCCGCTCGCCCAGCGCATCCGCGTCGAGGTCGCACTCGCGTTCGTCGACGTGATCCGCTCGGGCCTGATGGACCGGCTGAGGCGATGCGCCGCCGACGACTGCACAGGCGTGCTCGTCGACCTCTCCCGCAACGGCTCGAAGCGCTTCTGCAGCGTGCGCTGCGGCAACCGGGTGAACATGATCGCGTTCCGGGAACGCGCCGCCGAGGCCTAGTCGCTAGCGCGTCGCGAGCTCCGGCACCTGGCTGATGAGGGTGCGCCCCCACGTGTCCTCCAGGAGCGCCTCGATCGCGGCACCCACCGAGTACAGGCGAACGTCCTGCCGGGCCGGAGCCATGATCTGCAGCCCCGTCGGAAGGCCGTCCTCCGGGGCCAGCCCCATGGGAAGCCCCATGCCCGGGATGCCCGCGAGGTTGGCCGGAATCGTCGTCACGTCGTTGAGGTACATGGCGAGCGGATCCTCGAGCTTCTCACCGAGCCTGAACGCGGTGGTTGGCGCGGCCGGGCTCACGAGCACGTCGGCCTTGTCGAACGCGCTCGCGAAATCGCGCTGGATGAGCGTGCGCACCTTCTGCGCGCTGCCGTAGTAGGCGTCGTAGTAGCCAGCGCTGAGGGCGTAGGTGCCGAGGATGATGCGGCGCTTCACCTCGGGACCGAAACCGGCCTCGCGGGTCGCGGCCATCACATCCTCCACCGTTCCTCCGCCGACCGGGTTCACCCGGAGTCCGAAGCGCACCGAGTCGAACTTGGCGAGGTTGCTGGAGGCCTCCGCCGGGAGAATCAGGTAGTAGGCGGCGACGGCGTACTCGAAGTTGGGCGCTGACACCTCCACGATCTCGGCGCCGTTCGCGGCGAGCAGTTCGAGGGTCTCGTGGAATCGCTGGCTCACACCGGCCTGGAAGCCGGGGGCGTCGAGTTCCTTGACGACTCCGACGCGCACTCCCTCGAGGGACCGTCCCCGGGCGCCGGCGCGGGCCGCGTCGGCGAAGCTGGGCCATTCGTCCCGGAGGGAGGTGGAATCGCGGGGGTCGTGCCCGCCGATCACGTCGTGCAGAAGCGCGGCGTCGAGAACCGTCCTGGTCACCGGCCCCACCTGGTCGAGCGAGCTCGCGAGGGCGATCGCACCGTAGCGGCTCACGCCGCCGTAGGTGGGCTTGACGCCGACGCTTCCGGTGACGGCCGCGGGCTGGCGGATGGAGCCTCCCGTGTCCGAGCCCAGCGCGAGCGGTGCCTCGAACGCGGCGACCGCCGCCGCGGAGCCTCCGCCTGAGCCGCCGGGGATCCGGTCGAGGTCCCACGGGTTGTGGGTCGGGCCGTATGCCGAGTGCTCGGTGGAGGAACCCATGGCGAATTCGTCCATGTTCGTCTTGCCGAGCGGCACGAGGTTTGCCTCGCGCAGCTTGCGCACGACGGTCGCGTCATAGGGCGGAATCCACCCCTGGAGGATCTTCGAGCCGGCGGTCGACGGCATATCGAGAGTGCACAGCACGTCTTTGATCGCGATCGGCACCCCGGCGAGCGGGCCGAGGTCCTCGCCGATGCGGCGCAACACGTCGACGCCCTCCGCGGTGTCGATGGCGTCCTTGGAGATGTGCAGGAAGGCGTGGATGTCGCCGTCGACCGCGGCGATGCGATCGAGGTGGGCCCGCGTCACCTCGACGCTGGAGATCTCGCGGGACTGCAGCTTCTCGCTGAGCTCGGAGGCGGAGAGCCTGGTCAGGTCGGTCATTACTGCTCCTCGCCCAAAATCGCGGACACCTTGAATCGGCTTCCGTCGTGCTCGGGGGCGCCGCTCAGCGCCTCCTCGGCCGAGAGGGTGTCGCCGATCACGTCCGGGCGGAACACGTTCACAAGCGGAATCGGGTGACTCGTGGCCGGCACGTCGGCCGTGGCGACCTCCTGGACCTTGTTGATCGCATCGAGGATCACGCCCAGCTCGCCCGTGAGCTTCTCGATCTCCTCGGGAGTCAGGGCGATCCTGGACAGGTTGGCGAGGTGCGCCACGACGTCGTTCGTGATCATTTCGTGGACCTCAAGACAGCTTCAGACATTCGGCTCCGTGCACGTGTGAGCGCATTCCAGCGCGGCGGGGATGACGCTCCAGTCTATTCCGGGCGCGGGGAGGCGATCGCCCGGCCGGCGCCTCGACGCCGACGTCCCTAGTCCGCGATGCCGAACAGCCCCTTGCCGTGCTTCACCAGCACGTCGTAGGCGTCGCCGTAGGTGGCGGGCACCGGGGCGCCCGGCTCGTACCTGGCCAGGAGGAGTCCGAGGAGCCCTGAGGCCGGAGGGCTCAGCGGCCGGAGGCGGTGCTCGAGGTGCGGTGCGAGTCCCGCCTCGGGATTTGCGGGCACGTACGCGGGCACCGTCTGCGGCCAGAGGGCCGGCTGCCGAGGCGTGCCCAGGGTGATCGCGGTGAAGATGTCCGCGGCGGTGTCATCCCGGCGGGTGAGGGGGTCGAGCCCGTGAAGGCGGACGAGGGTGCTGATGACCGCCCCGTGGTGGGTCTCGGCGTTGACGATCGTGCCGGCCCTCGTGTACGCCGACACGACGATCGTCGGCACCCGGCAGCCGAGCCGGTCGAACGCGAATCCCATCTCGCCGGGCGGATCGCCGGCGAGCGGGGCGACCGCCCTGGGCGGCGGCACGTGGTCGAAGGTGCCGCCATGCTCGTCGAAGGTGACCACGAGCGTGGTGTTGATGGCGTTTGAGCCCGGCACCGAGCGACCGTTCCTGATGGAGGTGTAGACCTGCGAGAGCAGCACCTCCCCCGCCCGAACGTCGGAGAGGGCGCTGTCGTAGACCGGCTGCCCGTCGACCTCGCTCCCCCGCAGTCGCCCGACCGGAGGGTGCATGTCGTTGTGGTTGAAGATCATCCGAGGCTCGATGAAGGCGTAGGCCGGGAGCGTGCCGTTCTTCGCGTCCGCGTGGAACTGGGCCATGCCGCGAAAGTGGGTCTTCCAGTACTTCTCGAGCACCGTCGCGTGCAGCATGCCGGTGAGCGACACCAGCTGGTCCTCGTCGTAGTACACCCGCCAGGAGACACCCGCCTCCTCCAGCCGGTTGAAGACCGTCGGTGCCGGCGGGGCGGCGAGCCACTTGCCGATGCCGTCGCCCTCCCGGTTGGTGACGAAGCCGTGCGAGGTGCTCGCGTGGAAGAACGACCGGTTGCAGAAGGTCTGGGACGGCACGGCCGCGAACCACGAGTCGTAGACGACGAACTCTCGGGCCAGGGTCGAGAACACGGGGAGCATCTCCGGCGAGAACCCGCCCATCGCCACCCGGTACTCGTCGGGAGTGGGCTCCCGCCCCGTCTCGGCCCTGAAGTTGACGATGTAGTCGCGCACGAAGCCGCTCATCGTCGGATTCGAGGCGTCTCGCGGGGCGTTGAAGGGCGCGGAGACGCCGTTCGTCGCGAGGTCGGCATTCGATGGCGGGTCGACACTATCGAACAGCTGCGTGTTCACGTGCGGATAGAACTCGCCGGGGTCGGGATTGGGCTGGCCCATCACGTGGTCCGTGCCGCCGGTGTAGACGTGGGCCTCGACGACCGTGCCGTCGGGCGCGGTGTTGGTGTGCGCCGCCCCCGCCAGTCCCGCAAAGCGCTGGCCGGGCGCGAGATCGCCATCGCCGTAGAGCCAGCCGAGGAGGTTGTCGAACGAACGGTTCTCGAACATGATCACGACCAGGTGGTCGAAGCCGGGCTCCGCCCGGGCGGGGAGCGGCTCGAATTCCTGGTCGTTCCCCGGGGCGGGGATCCTGGCGCCGATCACCCCGCCGGCGACCCCGCCCACGACGAGACCGGAGGCCGCCGCGATGCCCGTGGCACGAAGGAACGAGCGACGCGACGGCCGGGAATCCTCGGGGGTGACCGCGGCCGGGTCATCGTGCTCACCGACCACTGCGCTACCGGGCGCTCGCGATCGTGCGACTCGCATCCGCCAGTGTGCCGTCGGTGACCAGCGAACTCTCATCGATGCCGATCAGGGCGAGGTTGCGCATCGCCTCGGTGCCGGGGTCGAAGTAGCCGAGATGGCCGACTGCCGCCGCGAGAGGCTTGCGGGTGATCACGTCGACCCCGCCCGCCACGCTCATCTTCTTGGCCCCGAACGACGGCGAACCCGGGTCGCTCCCGTAGAACGCGGTGTTCACCACCGGATCCCACGCGGCCTCGCCCACGAAGACGTTGTCGTTGCGCACGGAGAGTTTCGCCGCCGACTGCGTGGCGCTTCCCGGCGAACCCACGATGGCGAGGGCGTCGACGGACACGCCGCCCTTGGCGAGCTCGATCATCGCCGCGGTCGAGCCGTAGGAGTGGGTGACGAGGGTGACGAACGGCTCCGAACCCTCGCGCACCGTCTGGATGCCGAGCAGAGCGTTGCCGAGCAGCCTGGCGCCCTCGTTGGCCCGGTCGAGGGAGCCGATGTCCAGGGCGCCGGGCGTGGTGTAGCCGATCCACGACACCGTGGCGGTGGTCTTGCCGACCATGGTCTTATCGGTCTTCGCGAGGCGTGCGATCCAGGCGTTCTGCTCGGTGTTGAGATCCTGGGCGATCGCGGTCCAGTCGTACATCTGCCCCTGAACGGTGAAGAACATCCCGGGCACAAGGTAGCTCACGTAGTCCGCGGTCTCGAGATCGCCCACCACCACGGCGGCCCGCGCCTCGCCGCGGGGATCGAACGTGATCAGCTGGCGGGCAGGCTCTCCCGCCGTGCGCTTCAGCGTGCGCTGCACCTGCGTGAGGATGTCGAGGTGATGCCGGTCGGCGACGAGCGTGGCGCGGCCGGCGCCGGCGGCGATCGAGGCCTTGAGCTTCGAGATCGACTGGTGAAGGTAGCGCCGGTTCGCGGCATCCCGCACCTCGAACGGCACCCCGTCGAGGTTGCCCACGATCTGGGGGGCCGACCGGGCGAGGGCCCTCTGAGCGGACGTCGACAGCCCGGCCCACAGGGCGGAGTTCGAGCGGGCCGACGGCGGGTTGGCGAGCAGCTGGCTCACCTTGGACGGGTTCGCGCCGACGAACCGCGAGATGTCAGAGCTGGGAAGGAGGGCGAGCTGGTCGAGCAGCGCCGCCCCGCCGAGCTTGGGGAGAAGGGACGGATCCACCGCGCTCGGCAGAACGGTGACACCGCCCTGCTGCGCCGGGGTGAGGTAGGGACCGATCGCCGACGAGATTCCCGTCGGGTCTTGGACGGACGGATCGGCGGTGGAAATCTGGGACACCAGGTGATTCATTTCGTGCGCGACGAAAGCCTCTGCGACACCGTTCAGGGTACCCGAGTTGAGAATAGCTGTGACGTCAAACAGCAAAAGTGGTGAATCCAATCGTTGTTCCGGCGCCGAAAGCTCACCGAGGGCAACGCAAATATCCGATTACCCCCATAGTAGGGGTCGATGTGCCGCATAGCCTAGGGTCGACCAGTCGTCAACCCCAGTGTGTCAGGCTCGTGGGCTCAAACACCAGAACTTCTGAAATATTCTCGATTGGATGGGCGGCCCGAGTCAGGGCTCGAGCCCGGCCGGCCCGAACTCGATTAGTCGCGCGAATTGGCCGGCATCGATGATGCGCACGCCCAGTTCCTCCGCCTTGGTGAGCTTCGATCCGGCGCCGGGGCCGGCGGCGACGAAGTCGGTCTTCTTCGACACGCTCGACGCCGCCTTGCCGCCCGCGGCGATGATCGCCTCGAGTGCGCCCTCGCGACTGAAGCCCTCGAGCGAACCGGTCGCCACGACGGTCAGGCCCTCGAGCGGACCGCCGGCGGCGACCGCGGAGCCCGGTCCCGGGTGGCCGGGAATCGCGAACTGCACCCCGGCATCCGCCCACCGGTCGATGATCTCGAGGTGCCAGTCCACCTGGAACCAATCGATGACCGCATCGGCGATGATGCCGCCGACGCCGTCGACGGACGCGAGCTCGTCGCGGTCCGCCGCACGGATCGCCTCGATCGAACCGAAGTAGGCGGCCAGTGCCCGGGCCGCGACCGGGCCGACGTGCCGGATGCTCAGGGCGACGAGGATGCGCCAGAGGTCCTTGGTCTTCGCCAGTTCGAGCTGCTCGAGGAGCTTGGTGGCCGCGGTGGACGGCACGAATTCCTCGTCCCCCGCGAAGGGCCCGGCCGGATCGAATGCCGGATCGGGGCTCTTGCCGCTCTTCCTGCGCTTGCGTCGATACGGGGTCTCGACCCGGGCGGTGCCGTCGTCGTTGAGCTTGACGAGTCCGGTCTCGCCGTCGCGCACCCGCACCCGGATCGGAAAGAGGTCCTCGAGGGTGAGCGCGAACAGCCCGGCCTCGGTGACGAGCGGCGGTTCGGCGGGAAAGTCGGGTTGGGTGAGGGCCGCCGCCCCGACCTCGCCGAGGCCCTCGACGTCGAGCGCCCCCCGACTGCCGACGTGTTCCACGCGTCCACGCACCTGCGCCGGGCAGCTCCTGGCGTTCGGGCAGCGGAGGTCGATGTCGCCCTCCTTCGCCGGCGCGAGCTCGGTGCCGCACTCCGGGCAGTGGCTGGGCATCACGAACTCGCGTTCGGTACCGTCGCGCAGTTCGACCACGGGGCCGAGCACCTCGGGAATCACTTCCCCGGCCTTGCGCAGCACGACCGTGTCGCCGATCAGCACGCCCTTGGCCTTCACCACGTCCTGGTTGTGCAGGGTGGCCTGGCGCACGACAGACCCGGCCACGCGAACGGGTTGCATGACGGCGAACGGCGTCACCCGCCCGGTGCGGCCGACGCTCACGACGATGTCGAGCAGCTTCGTGTTCACCTGTTCCGGCGGGTACTTGTAGGCGATCGCCCAGCGCGGTGCGCGACTCGTGGCACCGAGCTCGTCGTGCAGGGCAAGCTCGTCGACCTTGACGACGATGCCATCGATCTCGTGCTCCACGCTGTCGCGATGCTGCCCGTAGTACTCGATGAACTCCGCGGCATCCGTCGCCGTGCTGGTGACGCGGTAGTGGGTGCTCGTCGGCAGCCCCCACGTCTTCAGCAGCTCGTAGGTCTCGGACTGCGACGCCACCGGGGGGTTCGCCCACGCGCCGATGCCGTGCACGAGCATGCTCAGTCGGGTGAGGCGCTTGACCATGAGTTCGAGCCGCGCGGGAGACTTGTTCTCGGCGACCTGGCGCAGGGATCCGGAGGCCGCGTTCCGCGGGTTGGCGAAGATGCGCTCGCCCGCCTCGGCCTGTTCGGCGTTGAGCGTGCGGAAGGTCTCCACCTCGAAGAAGACCTCGCCGCGCACCTCGACGAGGGGTGGATGCCCCGCTCCGGAGAGACGGGCCGGGATGCTGGGGACGTAGGCGATGTTCTGCGTCACGTCCTCGCCGACGACGCCGTCGCCCCGGGTCGCCGCGCTCACCAGGGTGCCGTTCTCGTAGCGGAGGTTGATGGCGAGACCGTCGATCTTGAGCTCACACAGGTAGTCGACTCGGCGCGCGGAGTCGCGCTCGACCTTCGCGGCCCAGGACTCGAACTCCTCGATCGAGAAGACGTTGTCGAGGCTCAGCATGGGCTCGGCGTGCCGCACGGGGTCGAACAACGTGGTCTCGGCACGGCCGCCCACAGTCTGGGTGGGCGAGTCCTGGCTCTGCAGCTCGGGGAAGAGCCGCTCGAGCTCCTGCAGGCGGCGCAGCATGTGGTCGTACTCGTCGTCGCTGACGAGCACCTCGTCGCGCTCGTAGTACGCGTCGCGCAGTTCGAGGATGCGGGTGGTGAGCGCGGCGGCCTCGGCGCCCGCCTGCTGGAGTTCGTCGTCGTTCGGCACGGCTTCAGCTTAGGCAGAACCACCGACGTCGCCAGCCTCCGGCCACTTTTCGTAGGGCAGGAGAGTCGTCAGGCTACGGGGAGCGGAACCGCGGAGACCGTGCGGTCGATCGTGCACTGGCCCAGCACGCGCGTGCCGAGGTACACCACCGCGGTCTGGCCGGCCGAGACGCCGTTGAGCGGCACGTTCGGCGTGATCACGAGGGCGCCATCCCGAACCACGGCGACGGCGGCCACCGGGTCGGCGTGCGCGCGGATCTGCACGTGGCAGTCGAACGGGGTGTGCGGATCGGTTGGCGGCAGTCCGGCCCAGCTGAAGCGGTCGCCCGAGATCTCCGCGAGGTCGAGCGCCTCCTTGGGCCCGACGACGACCTCGTTGGTGGCCGGCTTCACCTCGAGCACGAAGCGGGGGCGGCCGTCCGGCGAGGGCACACCGAGGTGCAGTCCCTTGCGCTGGCCGATGGTGAAGGCGAGCGCTCCGTCGTGGCTGCCCACGATGGAGCCGTCCCGCTCGCGGATCACGCCCTCCTGGGCGCCGACCCGATCGGCGAGCCAGCCGCGGGTGTCGCCATCCGGGATGAAGCAGATGTCGTGCGAGTCCGGCTTCGTGGCGACGCTGAAGCCGCGTTCGGCCGCCTCGGCGCGCACCTCCGCCTTGCTCGGCGTCGCACCGAGCGGGAACATGCTGTGGGCGAGCTGCTCGGCGGTGAGCACCCCGAGCACATAGGACTGGTCCTTGGCCCAGGCCGACGCGCGATGCAGCTCGCGGTTGCCATTCTCGTCGGTGAGGATCGTGGCGTAGTGGCCGGTGGCCACGGCGTCGAAGCCCAGGTCGAGCGCCTTCTCGAGCAGGGCGGCGAACTTGATCCGCTCGTTGCAGCGCATGCACGGGTTCGGCGTGCGGCCGGCCGAGTACTCGGCGATGAAGTCGTCGACCACGTCGAGCTTGAAGCGCTCCGAGAAGTCCCACACGTAGTACGGGATGCCGATGATGTTGGCGGCTCGCTGCGCGTCCATCGAGTCCTCGACGGTGCAGCATCCGCGGCTTCCCGTGCGCAGCGTGCCGGGCATCCTGCTGAGCGCCAGATGCACTCCGACGACCTCGTGGCCGGCCTCGACCGCGCGCGCAGCGGCCACGGCCGAATCGACCCCGCCGCTCATTGCCGCCAAAACCTTCATGGCTTCGAGTCTAGGCGCCGGCCCAGGCGGGGATGCCGGTGAGCGTCTTCTCGACGGTGCCGATGCGCGTGTCAGCAGAGTGAGGCAATGTCATGACTGATGCCGGCCCTCGACGCCCTCGCGTCGTTCGCCGCCGGGTTCGCCCAGTCCGTGGTCGGCGCGGTCGGCGGTGGCTATGGCGACCCGGGCCGACTGCGGGAGCGCGCGCCGCGGCGTTCTGGCCGCGCCAGGCGCCGGAGTCACCGCCGAGGGAGTCGCCGCTAGGCGGAACCCCCGGCCTCTGTGGCCGCCGCTTCGATCGCCGCGGCCTCGAGCCTCGACCGGTACTCCGCCCACTCCGCCGCCGGACGGCGGGGCAGGTTGGGATCGGCCGGGCCGTTGCCCGCCGCCCCGTCCAGGAGCTCCCGGAGGATGTCCGCGTGCCCGGCGTGACGGGCGATCTCCACGCAGAGGTGCACCAGGATCTGATGCAGCGTCACGTCGCGGCGTTCCTCGGGCCACCACGGCACTCTCCCGGGCGCGTCGAGCGGCAGCAGCTCGATGGTCGCGTCGCTGTGCTCCCCCGAGTAGCGGTAGAAGTCGACGATGTCGTCGCGCGACTCGTCGACCGCCGCCCACATGTCGGCGTCCATCGGGGCGTCATCGGCCATCCACGCCGGCTGCCGCTCGGCGGGTCGGTCGAACACCAGGCCGAAGTAGCCGAGCTGCACACTGCCCACGTGTTTGATCAGGCCGAGGAGATTCGTGCCGGTGGGCGTCAGCGGCCGCCTGGCGTCGTATTCGCCCAGCCCGTCGATCTTGGCGAGCAGATTCTCGCGCTGGGCCCGCAGGTATTTGTGCAGTGTCGCCTTCTCATCCATCCCCCGACCCTGCACCACGCCGACGACATCCGGCGCGCCCGCTACGGCAGGTCGGGACTCGCGAGCTGTACCACGACCACGGACTGCCCGGCCGTCGACGGGTCGCCGCTCACCACGGCGAACCACGACTCGCCAGCGAGCGTGCCGCTCGAGAGGGTCACGAGGTGCACACCGCCGGTGTCCTTGCTCGACAGCTGCATCCACCCGGCGGCCTTGAGCTTCGTCACGATCGAGCCGGCGGTGGCCACCGGGTCGAGCGACGGCGAGAGGGTGATGGCCCGCAGCACGCCGAAGTAGCTCGGCGCCTTGGCGGTGGCGGCGACGAGCTGGTCGTGCTTGTCCACGTAGACGATGGATGCCGTGGGCACCGTGGCCTCGATCGCATCGCCGATCCTGCTGGACTCCTTTGCGGCGCTCGTCGCGTCGAAGGGGTCGGGGAACACCGGCCGCAGCGGCGAGGCGGCGACGGTCGACGAAGACGGGGACGGGGACGGGGAGCCGGATGGCGGGGCCGCCGTCGGCGTGCATCCGGCGAGCGCGATCGCCACGCCCACCGCCGCGGCGAGCGCGAGTGCTCTGCGTTCAGGCACCGACTCGCACCTGCCGGTCGGCGAATCCCGCCCGGCCGGCCCGGCCGACGGCCTCGGGGAGTGCGGCGAGGAAGGCGTCGACATCGTCGATGGTCGTGGTGTGGCCCACCGTGATGCGCAGGGCGCCCCGGGCCTCCCCCTCGCTGAGGCCCAGCGCGAGGAGCACGTGCGACGGCTCGGGGATTCCGGCGCGGCACGCCGAGCCGGTGGAGACCGCGACGCCCGCGGCATCCAGCAGAAAGAGCAGGGAGTCCCCCTCGCAGCCCGGAAAGGTGATGTGGGCGTTGTTGTCGAGGCGATCGGTCGGGTCGCCGCGCAGCACGGCCGAGGGAACCGCCGCCAGCACTCCGGCGATGACGCGGTCCCGGAGCGGGGCGAGCGACGGAGCCGGATGCTGCGCCGCGACCCCGAACGCGATGGCCGCCGGCGCGTCCTGCGTGCCCGAGCGCACGTCACGCTGCTGGCCGCCCCCGTGGATGAGCGGCACGATGGTCTCCCGCCTGGCCAGCACGAGCGCCCCGATGCCCAGCGGGCCGCCGATCTTGTGGGCGGAGACGGACAGGGCGGCGAGGCCGGTGGAGGCGAAATCGATGGGAAGGTGGCGGTACGCCGAGATCGCGTCGGCGTGCACGGGCACGCCGTGCGCGGTGGCGAGCGCCACCGCCTCCGCCACCGGCTGGATCGTGCCGACCTCGTTATTCGCCCAGAGGAGCGTGAGCAGGGCGATGTCGTCATGCTGCTCGAGCGCGGCGGCGAGGGCATCGAGGCAGAGGCGCCCGTTCGCGTCGAGCGGCAGCCACTCGACCACAGCACCCTCGTAGCGCTCGAGCCACTCGACCGTGTCAATCGTGGCGTGGTGTTCGCCGCGCGGAACCAGGATGCGTCGCAGCCCGGGCGACGACTCCCGCCTGGCCCACCAGAGTCCCTTCACCGCGAGGTTCACCGATTCGGTTCCTCCCGAGGTGAAGACGATCTCGATCGGGTCGCAGCCCAGGGATTCGGCGACCCGTTCGCGCGCCTCCTCCAGCATCCGCTTGGCGTTTTGCCCCTGGCTGTGGATGGATGACGGGTTGCCGACGACACCGAGGGCCGCGGTGTACGCCGCGATAGCCTCGGGAAGCATGGGGGTCGTCGCCGCGTGATCCAGGTAGACCGTCACATTCGCTCCTTACACGTCCGTAACAAGTGTGACTCACGGGTTCATTACTCTAGGACTCGTGCCTGTGATTGATCCGATGCCCGTGAACGTTCCCGAGGCCACGCTCGACCCGACTCCCGCCGCCGATCCGCTGCGCGACCTGGGAGTGCGCTCCACCCCGGAGGGTGGGGAGATACGCGTCTGGTCGGCGAACGCGACCTCGATCGAGCTCGCCCTGGTCAGCGACAAGGACCCGAACTGGGCATCGGAGACCATCCGGCTCACCAGGGACGATCACGACGTCTGGTCTGGGGCCTCCCCCAACCTGGTGGCCGGCACGCGGTACTCGCTGCGGGCGGCTGGGCCGAAGGGACCGATGCACGCGTTCGATCCGTCGCTGCACCTCATCGACCCGTACGCCAGGGGGCTGGCCAGGACCCCGAACGGCGAATGGCGCTGCTACGTGCAGGACGACGCCTTCAATTGGGCCGGCAGCACCAAGCCGGCGATTCCGCTCGACCACACCGTGCTCTACGAGGCGCATGCGCGGGGCCTCTCCAAGCTCAACCCGGCCGTGCCGGAGGAACTGCGCGGCACATACGCGGGTCTCGCCCACGAGACGGCCATCAGCTACCTCAAGGATCTCGGGGTGACGTCGGTGCAGCTGCTGCCGGTGCAGCAGTTCGTGAGCGAACAGCGGCTGATCAAGCAGGGCCTCACCAACTACTGGGGCTACAACACCCTCAACTTCTTCACCCCGCACGCGGCGTACGCGAGCCGCGAGGCCCAGTTCGGCGGCACCGGCGCGGTGCTCCGGGAGTTCAAGGGCATGGTGAAGCTGCTGCACGAGGCCGGCCTCGAGGTGATTCTCGATGTCGTCTACAACCACACCTCGGAGGAGGGGCGCGGCGGCCCGACAACCTCCCTGCGCGGCCTCGACAATGCCTCGTACTACCGCCAGGATGCCCGGGGCAAGTACATCGACGTCACCGGGTGCGGCAACACCGTGAACTTCGCCCTGCCGGCGGCGCAGCGCCTCGTGCTGGACAGCCTGCGGTACTGGGCCAACGAGGTGCAGATCGACGGCTTCCGGTTCGACCTCGCCGCCACGCTGGGGCGCGACTCCGACGTCAACTTCGACCGGAATCATCCGCTGCTCGAGGCGATCGTCACCGACCCGCAACTCGCCGGGGTGAAGATGATCGCCGAGCCCTGGGACGTGGGGATGGGCGGCTGGCAGGTGGGCAACTTCCCGGACGGCTGGTCAGAATGGAACGACGACTACCGCGACCGTGCGCGCAACTTCTGGCTCTCCGACATCGCCGCCGCCCGGGCCGACGGCAGCGCGCCGATCGGCATCGGCCAGCTCGCGTCCAAGCTCTCCGGATCCGCCGGCGTGTTCTCACAGGAACGCGGCCCGCTCGCGTCGGTGAACTTCGTCACCGCGCACGACGGGTTCACCCTCGCCGACCTCACCGCATACAACCAGAAGCACAACCTCGGCAACGGCGAGAACAACCGCGACGGTACGGACAACAACCACTCGTTCAACTATGGGGTGGAGGGGCCGTCCCACGACGCCGTCATCCTCGCCGCGCGGGAGAAGGCGATCCGCAACCTGCTCGGCACGCTCCTGCTCTCGGCGGGCCTGCCCATGATCACGGCGGGCGACGAGTTCGGCAGGAGCCAGCGGGGCAACAACAACGCATACTGCCACGACAGCGAACTCACCTGGCTGCCGTGGGAGCACGAGGACTGGCAGGACGAGCTGCTTCTGGTGTCGCAGAAGCTCCTGCGATTGCGCCGCGAGAACCCGGCGCTGAGGCCGGTGCGGTTCGGCATCTTCGGCGAGACGGTGCCATCCGCCACCCAGATGGACTGGTTCAACAAGGAGGGCGCCTCGATGTCGATCGAGGACTGGGACTCCCCCCAGGAGCGAACCCTGCAATACCTCGCGGCATCCACTCCCGAGTTCGAGGAGTTCAACCGCATCCTTCTGATCGTGCACGGCCTGGAGGCGGAGGAGACCGTCTGCCTGCCGGAGCACGAGGGAGTCACCTCCTACGAACTGCTCTGGAACAGCGCAGACGACTCCGCGGCCAGCGAGGTGCATGAGCCCGGCACGGCGCTCACCCTCGCCCCGGCCTCGATGCAACTCTTCCGGGCGCACTGATGCCTCGCCACCCGGCCGCGACACTCCGCCCCGCGACCGCGACACGCGCGTTTGTTCCCCCTCGTCAGGTTTGTGCTGGCGCGAACGGGCACGTACCTGACCCACGAAAACAATCGCGGCAGAGGGCGGCACGGGCGGCAGCACGGGAGAGCGAGCGCTAGTCGTGGCCGGCACCCCGGCCACCGTCGCGCTCGCGGCCCTCGGCATCCCGTTCACCACCCACGAGTATTCCCACGACCCGGCGGCGGCGTCCTTCGGTCTCGAGGCGGCCGAGGCTCTCGGCGTGCAGCCAGACCGGGTGTTCAAGACCCTCTTGGCCGAGGCCGACGGAGCGCTCGTGGTCGGCATCGTGCCGGTGGTGGGCAAGCTCGACCTCAAGGCGCTGAGCTCGGCGATCGGCGCGAAGAGGGCGGCGATGGCGGATGCCGCGGTCGCGGAACGCAAGACCGGCTACGTGGTGGGCGGCATCAGCCCGATCGGGCAGAAGACCCGCCTCAGGACGGTGCTCGACGAGACCGCGGAGCTCTTCGACACGGTGTTCGTCTCGGGTGGCCGCCGGGGGTTCGAGATCGAGCTCTCCCCCGCAGACCTCGTGGCGGCAACCGGCGCCCTCGTCGCCGCGATCAGTCGCGACTGAACCGGTTGCCCCGGCCGGAGCCGCCGGTGATGAGCAGGTAGGCGGAGACGCCGAGGAGAAGGCCGACGGCGACCGACGCCAGGAACCGCACCGGCGACGGCGCCGGGCGCGTGGTGCGCGTCACGACGGGAATCGGCGCGGCGGGCTCTGCTGGCGCGGCGGGCTCTGTTGGCGCGGCCTGCAAGCGCTTCTTCCTCGACGAAGCCACCACGGAGCTCGCGACCATGTACCCCGCGTAAATGAAAAGCGCGGCGACAACGAGCGGCAGGAGGAGGCTGCGCCCCTGCCCTCCCACCAGGTTGTTGACATATCCGAGCCACGGAATGCTGTACCAGAGGGTCCCCTTGATCTGCACCTTCTGCACGGGGGCGGCGTCGGGCAGATCGTTGTTGTCCCCCTTCGTGATGAAGGTGGTTCGCCCCTTCGAGTCGACCGCTCGCGAAATCACGCGGTGGCTCACCACCGCCGGCTCGCCCGACTTGATCTGATACGTGAGGACATCACCGATCGTGATCTCGTCGATCGGGGTGGGACGGATGATGATCAGGGTGCCCGGGGGAAGTTTCGGTTCCATCGATTGAGTGAGCACGGTGAGGGCCGTGCCCCCCGAGATCGCCGGAACGACGATGACCAGGGCGCCCAATGCGAGAACCATCAGCAGGACGGCTCCGCTGAGCGCGAGGCCGATGTAGTGCCGCAAACCCTTCTCGACCGGCTTCCTGGAGGAATCCGGCTCGCCAGCACGAGCGCCGAGTGATCGCCTCACTCGGCTCGCCGCCGACGACGGGCGGCGAGAAGGGCGAAGAGTCCTAGTCCGGTGAGAAGGCTCGCGATCATGATTGCAGGATAGGGCAGTCCTCCGCCGGTGTAGGCGAGCGACCCGTCTGACGCCGAAACGGCCGGTGCCGTGCCCAGGACCGGGATTCTCGTTCCTCCCGCGGCACAGGGCGAGGCGGCGGTGCCGCCCACGGCGCTGAGGCTCGCGAGGAGGCTCAGAGGAGCCGAACCACCTTGCGCCTCGGTGCCCGCCAGGTCGGCAATGGTGAGAGTGACGACGATCGATATCGACCGTCCGGCGCCGAGGATCTCATCGGGAGTGAGTTGCACGCAAGTGCCGTCGGTGACCGACGGCGGGATTCGGTTCGAGCCAGCCACGGTGGCGGTGAGAGACATCGCCCGGCTGAGCGGACTCATCGGGGCCGGCTCCATCCTGCTGAGCCGCAGTATGGCGGGGGACGACGTCGTGTTGTCGATCCAGAGGGTGCGGCTCATGCTGTCCCCCGGCACGACAGTCCCCTCCCCGGCGAACAGTCCGACGGGAAGCGTCGCCGACCAGTTCACGCCGTCGAGGCTCACGAGTATGTCGCCGCCCGCGGCCCGGGCAGCGCCCGGCCCGGGTGCGATGGCCAGGAACAGCGCGAGCGCCGCGAGCACGACCGGAACGGTGATCGCCTTCCGGAGGAATCGACGCGGGGATGTGGGCACGGTCACGGGCATCGCAACACGCCCTTCACATACACGGTGACCGGAGCGCTTGCGACGCTGGTGCCGTATTCGGCTTCGCGCGCCTGGAGAACCAGGCTGCCCGACGATCCGCTCACGTCGCCGGAGACGAGTTGCACGCTGAGGCCGGTCTGGTACGGCTTGATCACGATGGTGTTGTCGAAGGCATCCACCACTCGGTAGGTGACCGCGCTCGAGATGCTCGTGTTCGGCGGGGCAATCCAACTCAGGGTCACGACGTTGCCACTTCGCAGGCAGGTGGGGGAAACCGGGTTGATCTGGTACACCGATTGGGTGAACGTCGCGTCGGACGCGCTTGCGGACCAGGAGCCGCCCGCGGTCCCTGTGATCGTCAGGGTCGGCGTGACGGACAGCCCCTGCGACGCCGCGATGGTGCTGTTCAGCGAGGTGGACGCGCACAGCGTGTAGGTCGCCCCGGGCGCCGCCGAGAGCGCGCCGGTTGGAAGGGTGGGCGGGGCCGCGATGGTTCCTGTCGTCGCCCCGCTGCCCGCGGTGGTCGAGCAGGTTGCTGCTGTGGTCCAGAGAGTCAGTGTCACCAGCGGTGCGAGGGCGTTGCCCGCGACGCCGCTCACGAAGAGGGAGTAGGTGAGCGGCGCGGTCCCGGTGTTGGCCACGACCATGGTGCGCACGATATTCGGTGATTGAGACGCCGTTCCGGCAAAGGCGTACGTGGTGGAAAGTGAGGGAGCGCCGGCGATGGTGAGCGAGGTGGTGGCCGCTGTCACCGATCCCGTGACCGAGGCCGCCGAGGTCCAGGCGGCCGTGGCCACCCCCGTGCCGGCGAGAACGAGAAAAACGGTGAGTCCTGCCACGAGCGACAACCGGCCGGCACGAGTGAGACTGCCGAACGTTCTCATGGCTGGGTCCCCCCGATGGTGAGAACGAAGGCCGGAGCCGACTGGCCCTGGGCCGCGGTGGGCGCGCCCGAGTCGAGGGTGGTGGAAACGCACACGGTCGCCGAGGCCCCCGTGTTGAGGGTCGACCCGAGAGAGCCGGTGGTCGGTGCGGTCGATACCAGCGACCAGGGGTAGGACGCCAGGCCCGGGCAGTCGGCGACGGTGCCGCCGACCCGGGGATCGACCGTCACCGAGACGGTGAGGCTTCGCGAAAAGGAGGAGGCGATCACGCCGGTGAGCGACTGAACGCTAAGTTGAAGCGGCACGTCACCCGAGTTGGTGACCACAAAGGCGCCGTAGGTCGTGAGACCCGGATAGAGCGGGGTCGACGACATCGTGAGAGGGCTCGAGACCACAAGGGTCGCGGCTCCCGCCTTCACGGTTCCGCCGGCGATGGTCGTGCTTGTGTTCCAGAGGGCGTAGGTGCCACCGGTCGCAATCACGCCGACGAGCAGCGCGACCGTGACTGCGGCGAGCGCCTTGAGGATGAACCGGATCGAGAAGATCCGTTGCATCATTCCGGGGTTCTCACGCATTGTCCTCACCGCCCTTCCTCGACGCCGGGTGAACAGACTGATGGTTCTTCGATGGAGACCGCGGGTGCCCGGCCGACCGGCCGGACACCCGCAGTCGCGGAAGCGGCGTTCGCCGCCGGCCGCTAGGAGTTCTGCGTGAGCGAGACGGCCATTCCGGAGAGATCGACCGAACCGAGCATCGCGGTGTTCTCGGCACCGGCGGCACCGCTGGCGAAGGTGATCGTCGCCGTCACCGTCGCGGTCGTGGTGCCCGCTGCTCCGCTGATCGAGTACGCCGGGGCGGTACCGGTGATGCCCGTACCGGTCATCGCGACGATCGTGTTGGCGCCGAGGAAGCTCGCGAACGCGTTATTGGTGGCTTGCGTCGCGGGGACCGCGGACGTGGTGCCAGCGATCGCGCCAGGGGTGAGCCCCAGCGTCGCGACCAGGTTGGTGCCGACCGCGGTGATCGGAACGGTCGTCGTGTAGATGAGCTTGTCGCCCGGAGCTGCCGCGTAGCTGGCGAGCGTGGTCGAGACGGGTGTCGAGTACGCGGTGGTGCTTCCGGAAACGAGGTGGGCAACGGTCCAGCTGCCGGCGGCCGGGGTTCCGACCACGAGCTTGCCGGAGACGATCGTCCCGCCGCTGATGTTGCTCGACGAGTTCCAGGTAGCGAGGGTTCCCGCGCCGCCGAGAAGAAGAGCGATGCCGACGCCTCCGGCGATTGCCGCCTTGGTGAGCTTGTTCATGATGATTCCTTTCGCGACAGCCGGTGGGCGATGTCGGGTCTGTTGCAGTCCACTGGTCGGAATGCGAGTGTCTGTGTGCTGCCGCGTGCGCGGCCTTTGCCCATCCGTGGGCATGTAGCAGTGAGTCCCCCGGCAGCACCGTGACTCGCTCGTGGTGGCCGCAGCGCCCGGCCGACGTGCTGGGTGAATGGCCGAGCGGAAAGCTTCCCCCTAGATGAACTTTATACGGACAGACGAACTTGTCTATCCTCTATTTGCCCCCAGTGCGAGGCACACCGATATACCGGCTTTGCGCCGGAATCCGCACAATTTGGTAAATTTGCTACGGAATCCGTGGTGCTGGCGGCGCGCAACAACGAATTTCGTATACTTTTGAGACGTCCCGTATCCAAGTGGGGTACAACGGCATCGGAGCGTATCGCCCAGATGACGGGCGCGCGGAGTCGGGGTACAACGAGGGGGACACACGCGGTCCGCCCGGGCGCAGAGCGCGAAAAAGGCCCGCCCCGCGCCTGAGCGCGAGACGGGCCTGAGAGAACGAGCTCTAGTTGGCGACCGTGATCAGTCCGAGTTCCGCCGGGCTCGCGAGCAACGGATGCCGCGGCACCACACGCACGTTGTAGCCGAAGCTTCCCGCCCGCGACAGCACCACGGTGCCGGCGAACTGCACGGGATTGCCGGTGCCCTTCGTCGCGACGAGCTCGACCCGCTCCGGGTTCTCCAGCTGGTCCCCCTCGCGAGCGCGACCGTAGACGACCTCCACGGCCACATCGTCCGGGCTGAGCCCGTCGATGTTGACGTGCGCCCGCACCTGCAGCTCGTCGCCCACCTGCGGCACGGCATCCACTCCCCCGGACTCCACGTGCGACACGGAGATGCGCGGCCAGGCGGCCGTCACCTTCGTCTTCCACTCGGCGAGCGCGCGCGCCGGGGCGAAGGCGTCGGCCGAGATCGTGCGGGCCGCCGCTGCGGCCGGCAGGTACAGTCGCTCCACGTATTCGCGCACCATCCGGTCGGCAGACAACTCCGGCGACAGCGTCTTGAGCGTGTGGCGGATCGCCTCCACCCATCGCACCGGCACTCCCTCGGCGTTGCGGTCGTAGAACCGCGGCGCGATCTGGTGCTCGATGAGGTCGTAGAGCGAGTCCGCCTCCAGCTTGTCCCGCTCCGCGGCGTCCCCGGCCGAATCGGCGCTCGGGATCGCCCAGCCGTTCTCCTGGTCGTAGAACTCGGCCCACCAGCCGTCGAGTATCGACAGGTTGAGCGAGCCGTTGAGCGCCGCCTTCATGCCGGACGTGCCACAGGCCTCCAGCGGACGCAGCGGGTTGTTGAGCCAGACGTCCGTGCCCGGATAGAGCAGCTGCGCCATCCCGATGTCGTAGTTGGGCAGGAACACCATGCGCTTGCGCACATCCGGCTCCTGGGCGAACTCCACGAGCCGCTGGATCAGCCGCTTTCCCTCGTCGTCCGCGGGGTGCGACTTGCCCGCGATCACGATCTGCACCGGGCGCTCCGGGTCGAGCAGGATCGAGCGCAGCCGCTCCGGGTCGTGGAGCATCAGGGTGAGCCGCTTGTAGGTGGGCACGCGCCGCGCGAACCCGATCGTGAGCACCTCCGGGTCCAGCATGTCCGCGACCCACGCCGGATCGCCGACACCGGGGTTCTGCACGCCCCAGGCCTTCGCCACCCGGTGCCTGGCGTCCTTCACGAGCTGGGCCCGCATCCCGTTGCGCACCCTCCACAGGTCGCCGTCGCCGACCGCCGGTGACGACCAGTCGGCGAGAGTCGTGTCAGACGTGCCGAGCCTCTCCTCGGCGAGCGCCACGAGCGAGGGGTCGGTCCAGGTGGGCGCGTGCACGCCGTTCGTCACCGACGTGATGGGCACGTCGACGTTGTCGAAGCCGGGCCAGAGTGCCCCGAACATTCCACGGCTCACCTCGCCGTGCAGCCGGGACACCCCGTTGGCGCGCTGGCCGAGGCGCAGTCCCATCACGGCCATGTTGAACGTGTTGGGCGTACCGCCGTCGTAGTTCTCCGCGCCCAGGGCCAGGACGTCGCCCACGTCGACTCCCGGCAGCAGGTCGGTGGAGAAGTACTGCTCGATGAGGGCGGAGTCGAAGCGGTCGATTCCGGCCGGCACCGGCGTGTGGGTGGTGAAGACCGTTCCGGCCCGCACCACCTGGAGCGCCTCGTTGAACGACAGCCCCTCGCCGATGAGGTCGCTGATGCGCTCGAGACCGAGGAAGCCGGCGTGGCCCTCGTTGGTGTGAAAGAGCTCGGGAACCTCGGTGTCGGTGAGCTCGGAGAGCAGCTTGATGGCGCGCACTCCCCCGATCCCGAGAAGGAGTTCCTGCAGCAGGCGATGTTCGCCGCCGCCGCCGTACAGGCGGTCGGTGACCGAGCGCATCGCGTCGTCGTTCTCCGGGATGTCGGTGTCGAGCAGCAGGAGCGGGATGCGGCCGACGGCCACCTGCCAGATGCGCGCGTACAGGGCGCCGCCGCCGGGGAGGGCGAGCGCGACCTGGGCCGCGGTGCCGTCCGGATGGCGGAGCACCGAGAGTGGCAGGCCGTCCGGGTCGAGTACGGGGTAGGCCTCCTCCTGCCAGCCGTCGGGCGAGATCGACTGGGCGAAGTAGCCAGACCGGTAGAACAGGCCGACCCCGATGATGGGCACTCCGAGGTCGGAGGCGCTCTTGAGGTGATCGCCGGCGAGGATGCCGAGACCCCCGGAGTACTGCGGCAGCGCGGCCGCGATGCCGAATTCCGGCGAGAAGTAGCCGATCGCCTTCGGGGCATCGCTCGAACAGGACTGCTGGTACCAGCGCGGTTCGCCGAGATACCGGTGCAGGTCGTCGCGCAGGGCGTTCGCCCGCGCCACGAATTCGCCGTTCCCCGCGAGCTCGGCCAGCCGGTCCGGTTCGATCTCGCCCAGCAGGGCTATGGGGTCGTGTTCGCTCGACTCCCACATTTCTGGTGAGATAAATTCGAACAGTTCCCGGGTGGGAAGGTGCCAGGACCAACGGAGGTTGGTGGCAAGCTCCTCGAGGGCGCCGAGCGAATCGGGCAGAACGGTGCGGACGGTAAATCGACGGATAGCCTTCACCGTTACACC
>NZ_JAYSJZ010000100.1:0-14298 GCF_043726815.1 Lacisediminihabitans sp. | reverse complement strand
CTCTTCGGCACGACCGTGACGACACCTATTTTTGGCGTCGAGGTTCCGGTCGTGTCCCACCACCTTGCCCAGAGGGATAAGGGCTCGGGCATCGCAATGATCTGCACCTTCGGCGATGTGACCGATGTGGTCTGGTGGCGCGAACTCGACCTGCCCAACCGCACGATCATCGGGCGCGACGGCCGGATCATCGCAGACGCCCCGGACGTGATCGTGGGCGAGGACGCGAAGGCGGCCTACGCCGAGCTGGCCGGCAAGACCGTGTTCAGCGCCAAGGCGCGGGTGGTCGAGCTGCTCACCGCCAGCGGGGAGCTCATCGGCGAGCCCAAGCGCATCGTGCACTCGGTGAAGTTCTTCGAGAAGGGCGACAAGCCCCTCGAGATCGTCTCCACGCGCCAGTGGTACATCCGCAACGGCGCCCGCGACGAGGCGCTGCGGGCCACGCTGCTCGAGCGCGGCCGCGAGCTCAACTTCGCCCCGGACTTCATGCGCGTGCGCTACGAGAACTGGGTCAACGGCCTCACCGGCGACTGGCTCATCTCGCGCCAGCGCTTCTTCGGCGTGCCGATCCCGGTCTGGTACGAGCTCGACGCCGACGGCGAGAAGGGCGCGGTCATCGTGCCCGACGAGAGCGCGCTGCCGGTGGACCCGGCATCCGCCCCGGCCCCCGGTTACGACGAGAGCCGGCGCGGCGTGCCCGGCGGCTTCGTCGGCGAGGTCGACATCATGGACACCTGGGCCACGTCGTCCCTCACCCCGCAGATCGCCGGCGGCTGGGAGCGGGATCCCGAGCTCTTCGACCTCGTCTTCCCGTACTCGCTGCGCTCGCAGGGCCAAGACATCATCCGCACCTGGCTGTTCTCCACGATCCTGCGGGCCCAGCTCGAGAACGGCTCGCTGCCCTGGAAGAACGCCGGAATCTCCGGCTTCATCGTCGACCCCGACCGCAAGAAGATGTCCAAGTCGAAGGGCAACGTGGTGACCCCGGCCGCCATGCTCGACGAGCACGGTTCGGATGCCGTGCGCTATTGGGCCGCGTCCAGCCGGCTCGGCACCGACGCGGCCTTCGATCCGCAAAACCCCAAGCAGATCAAGATCGGCCGCCGACTGGCCATCAAGGTGCTCAATGCGGCCAAGTTCGTGTACTCGTTCCCCGTGCCGGAGGCGCTCGTCGCCTCGGGCGGGGCGGATGAGGCGGTCGCGGCGAGCCTGATCACCAACCCCCTCGACATCGACGTGCTCGCCGAGCTCGCCATCGTGGTGGAGGCCGCCACGAACTGCCTCGAGGACTTCGACCACGCCCGGGCCCTCGAGGTGACCGAGCGGTTCTTCTGGACCTTCTGCGACGACTACCTCGAACTCGTGAAGGAGCGCGCATACGGATCGGCCACCGCGTCCGAGCAGGCCTCGGCCGTGGCGACGCTGCGCACGGGCCTCGATGTGCTCCTGCGGCTGCTCGCGCCGTTCATCCCGTTCGCCACGGAGGAGGTCTGGTCCTGGACCCACGACGACTCCGTGCACCGCGCAGCCTGGCCGACCGCCCCCACCCAGGCTCACCCCTCCGGGCTGCTCGGCGCAGTGGGCCAGGCCCTGATCGGCATCCGCCGGGCCAAGACCGACGCGAAGGCGTCCCAGCGCACCGAGGTCACCTCGGCGACGATCACCGGTCCGGTGCTTCTGCAGCAGGCGGTCGACGATCTCGCCGCCGTCGGACGCATCTCCAGCCTCACCTTTGCGATCGGCGACGAGATCGCCGTGACCGACGTGCTGCTCGCCGAGCAGCCCGCCTGATCCCACCCCAGTACTCCCACCCCACCACCGCAGAGAGACCGGAGGCCCACCGATGCAGCTAGGCACACGATGGGCGGTGGGCGCCGACACGCCGCCGCGCCTGCCCGAACCGGTCGTCGCGGCGATCCACTCCGTCGAGGCCGACCTGGCCGGCATCGACACCGACGGCTGGCGCTGGACCCTCACCTGGCTCGAGGGCCGTGCGGTGGCCGAACTCGACGACGGCACGATCGTGCGCGTCGCCGCGGACGGCACGGTCGTCGTCAGCGATCCCTCCGAGGACGACACAGACGCCGGCTGAGCCGACGCTGAGCCGATGATGTGCCAGCCCGCGCGGCATTCGGCCGCGGCGGCGCCCCAGAACCCCGATGAGCCGGACGGAGGTCCTGGGGGGATCGTGCACAGGAGGAGGCGCTAGGACGCCGAGTGCAGGTCCGTGAAGCTCATCGGGGTGGACTGGGGCAGGATGCCGGCGTCGCCGACGGGAGCGGTCCCCTCGGGACGAGGGACGGGTTCCGAGTGACGACCGCTCGTGGCGAGTGCGTCATCGGACCGGGTTCGAGGCCGATTCGGGATGGTACGGCGAGCGAAGAATTCAGCTCAGGATACCCGCATCGCCCGTGATAACGAACGGTGCTGCCGAAGTTCTACGTCACAAACCGTCGCAAAAGATCGAGCGTGTTCCTCACGGAACATCAGATTGCGCCTGGCGCGGGTGCGCGCCCACCTCAGCATGGCGACACCGAGGGTGATTGCCACGCGTTCGAGGCCGCGGGCACGCGGGCCGCGCAGGGCGCTCTCCACGGCCGCGCTCAATGCCGCGTCGTTCAGCGCGGCGCCGTCCACCACCTCGGAAGCCTCCGCCTGGGGGTCGATAAGTTCGGCCTGCGCGGGTTCGGCTTCGGCGCGCACGGCGAGTGTTGCTGTCATTGTCTTTTCACCTCTTCCTGGGTCTCAATTTAGGGTCGGCCACTGTCATTCCGGTGGCCGGACGATGAACGGCACGAGGCCGCACGATCACGGATCTTCGCGAGGTTTGTGGGGCGTCTCCGCGTCATCCGGCGTCTCTTCGCCATCGACGACGGGGAAGGCATCGAAATGGATCTGCACCGGCCTCGCGCCGGGCACGTCCTGACCCTTGTACTTCTCGATGTACTGGCCGTAGAGGGCGATCCATGCCTCCACGAGCTCGCTCATCTGCTCCATCGTCAGCCGGGCATTCATGGTGCTCACGGTGCTGATGTCGACCCACGCCTCCGGGAGCAGGTCCGGGCCTCGCTCGAGGAACTCGTCGAGAACCCGGTTGCGGCTGCGCTTCCACTCCTGGATGACGAGGTCGGTGGCAGCGCGCCCCGCCGGGGTCGCCGTCGTCTCCTTCATCTCCCGCGACGAGAGGTTGATCCCCACGGGGGTTCGCTCCCACCAGCGTTCACGCCCGGTTCCCTTGCCCTGCACCTCGCGCACGAAGCCGTGCTTCTCCAGCTGCCGCAGGTGGTAGCTGGTGGCGCCACTCGACTCGCCCAACCGCTCGGCCAGCCCGCTCGCGGTGAACGAGCCGTAGGTGGAGAGCGTGTCGACGATGTGCACCCGCAGCGGATGCGCGAGCGCCTTGAGGGATTCGAGGTCGAGCGTGCGTCCGACGAACGCCTTGTGGGCGGCGTCTTCTGGCGTCTCGGTGTCCGGGGAGTCGTCCATGGTGCAAAGGTATCATTGCAAAGCTTTCTTTGCAACACCTTGTTTGCAACGCTGCCTTTGCAGAGTTTTGTTTGCAGCGATCCCTTTGCACGGCCCAGCGCTGTCGTGTCGGCGGCGACGTTCGGCCTAGGCTAGCCCGCATGGTTGAACAGAATCTCGAGCAGAATCCCTTTCTCGCGCCCAGCACCCTGCCCTACGCGCTGCCGCCATTCGCCGACATCCGGGACGAGCACTACCGGCCGGCCTTCGAGAAGGGCATCGAGGAACATCTCGCCGAGATCTCGAACATCACCCGCCGCCGGGACGCGCCCACCTTCGAGAACACGATGCTCCCCCTCGAGAAGTCGGGGCAGACGCTCGAACGCGTCGCCACCGTGTTCTTCAACAAGAGCTCGGCCGACATCTCGGACTTCACGAACGAACTCGAGGAGGAGATGGCCCCCATCCTCGCCGCGCACTCCGACGCGATCCGGCTCGACTCGGCCCTGTACTGGCGCATCAAGACCCTGCACGACCAGCTCGATCAACTGGGCCTCGACGCGGAATCCCGCTACCTCGTAGAGCGCTACTACACCGAATTCACCCTGGCCGGGGCCGCGCTGGACGATGACCAGAAGGCCGCCCTGCGCGAGTACAACCAGAAGCTCTCCACTCTCACCACGCGCTTCGAGAAGAACCTGCTCGCCGACACCAACGACCTCGCCGTGGTGATCGACGACGTCGCCGAGCTCGACGGGCTCGGGGAGGGAGAGATCTCCGCCACCGCCGAGGCGGCCCGGGAACGCGGCCTGGACGGCAAGTACCTCGTGACGCTGGTGCTGCCGACCGGGCATCCGTACCTCGACTCGCTCACCAATCGAGACGTGCGCAAGCGGATCATGGACGCGTCCCGCTCGCGCGGCAGCCGCGGCGGCGAGAACGACAATCGCGAACTCGTGCTGGAGATCACCCGCCTGCGCGCGGAACGGGCACGGCTTCTCGGGTTCGAGAACCACGCCGCGTACGTCACGGCGGATGAGACGGCCAAGACGCCGGCGGCGGTCGCCTCGATGCTCGGTCGACTGGCCCCCATCGCGGCGCGCAACGCCCGCGCGGAGCAGGCCGATCTGCAGGCCCGGATCGGCGACGAGTTCACCCTCGAATCCTGGGACTGGGCGTACTACACCGAGAAGGTGCGCCAGGCGAAGTACGACGTCGACACGGCGGCGATGCGTCCATACTTCGAGGCCGAACGGGTGATGCGCGACGGGGTGTTCTTCGCCGCCACGCGCGTCTACGGGGTGACCTTCACGGAACGCACGGACCTGGTGGCCTACCACCCGGACGCCCGCGTGTTCGAGGTGAAGAACGACGATGGCTCCCCCGTGGGCCTCTACGTTCTGGACCTCTACACCCGGGACTCCAAACGCGGGGGCGCGTGGATGAACTCCCTCGTCTCGCAGAACTCCCTGCTCGATCATCCGGTCGTCGTCACGAACAATCTCAACGTGCCGAAGCCCGCCGCGGGAATGCCCACCCTGCTGAGCTACGACGAGGTGAACACGTTCTTCCACGAGTTCGGGCACGCCCTGCACGGGCTGTTCGCGCGCGTCACCTACCCCAAGTTCGCCGGCACGAATGTGTACCGCGACTTCGTGGAATTCCCGAGCCAGGTGAACGAGATGTGGATGCTGTGGCCGGAGATCCTGGCCAACTACGCCGTGCATTTCGAGACCGGCGAGCCCATGCCGCAGGCGTTCGTGGACAAGATCCGGGCATCCTCGGCGTTCAATGAGGGGTTCAAGACGAGCGAATACCTCGCGGCCGCACTGCTCGATCAGGCCTGGCACCGCATCACGGCGGATGACACCGTGGCCGACGTCGCCGAGTTCGAGGCGGAGGCGCTCGCGGCGGTGGGCCTCGACAACCCGGCCGTGCCGACCCGCTACTCGAGCACCTACTTCGCGCACACGTTCTCGGGCGGATACGACGCCGGGTACTACTCGTACATCTGGAGCGAGGTGCTCGACGCGGACACCGTCGACTGGTTCACCGAGAACGGCGGGCTCAGCCGTGCGAACGGGGACCGATTCCGGTCGTTGCTTCTCGGGGTGGGCGGGTCGAAGGACCCGCTGGAGGCGTACCGCGAGTTCCGCGGCCGCGATGCCGTGATCGAGCCGCTGCTCAAGCGCCGGGGGCTCGCCGAGTAGCAGCCGTCCCGCCTCCGGTCCCGCTGTCTCCCGGCGCCATTCCGGGCCAGTGCGGACTCGACGGGCCGGCACGCCGGCCCCGAATGTCCGCAATCACCCCGAGTGGGCGCGCCGGGAGCTCCCTGGCGCCGCAACGGCGCCAGGGAGCTCATACCGCCCGGCGACGCCAGCCGAGCCAGAGCATCACGACGGCCCCGACGAGCAGGCCCCAAAAGGCCGAGCCGACTCCCCCTACGACGATGCCGGATGCCGTCACGAGGAAGGTGAGGATCGCCGCGAGCCGATGCGCGGCGTCCTCCACCGCCGCCACGACGGCGCCGATCAGCGCACTGAGCAGCGCAAGCCCCGCCACCGCCTCGATGAGCAACGGCGGTGAGGAGGTGACGAACGCCGTCGCGACCCCGGCGAGGAGCCCGAGCGCGATGTAGGTGCCGCCCGCCGCGACGGGGGCGATCCAGCGTCGGGAGCGGTGCGGGGATGCCTCGGGTCCGGCGGTAAGCGCCTGGGTGAGCGCCGCGAAATTGACGGTGATTCCGCCGAACAGCGCGCCGACCCCGGACATCGCGCCCGAGGAGACGAGCGCCGAGCGCACCGGGGCGCGATAGCCGAAGTTGTTGAGGATGGCCGCGCCCGGGATGTTCTGCCCCGCCATCGTGACGATGAACAGCGGGATCGCGAGGCTCACAACCACGAGCGGATCGAACACCGGCGCAACGAAGACCAGCTGCGGGGCGAGGTTCGCCCCGGCGAGCCATCCGGATCCCGCCGTGACGGCCAGAAGCACGCCGGCGAGCACGATGGCCGCAGGGACCGCCCAGCGCGGGGCGAGGCGGTAGAGCACGAGCCAGACCAGGATCACCGGGATCGCGAGCAGCGGGATCGCGACGGCCGCCTTCACCGGCGCAAGACACAGGGGCAGCAGGATGCCGGCGAGCATGGCGCTCGACACTGGCCGCGGAATGCGCGCGATCAGGCGCTCGAGCGCCGGCCACAGCCCAACCAGCACGATGAGGGCGGCCGCGACGATGAAGGCCGCGACCGCTTCCGCGAACTTTCCGGTCACTCCCGCCGTCGCGACGAGGAGTGCGGCCCCCGGAGTGCTCCAGGCGAACTTCACCGGTATCCGGTAGACGACGCTCAGCACGATGGACAGCACCCCCTGCACCACGCAGATCACCAGAAGGCCGGATGCCGACTGGGACTCCGTCGCGCCGACGGCCGCGAGGCCCGCGAGCACGATCGCGAAAGAGCTCGAGAACCCGGTGATGGCCGCGACGATTCCCGCGATGATCGGCTGGACTATGGTTATATCTCTGGTCGGGGATGGCGCCCTCAGCCTACTGACGCGCGCGGACTCGTGTCTCGGGCCAATCCCGCATCCGTGGTCCGGTTCCGCGGTCCTGCCCGATCCGGGGACGGGGTGAACTCGCGACGTGCCCGCCAGCAACCCGGGCGTCCGCAGACATTCGGGGCCGGCACGCCGGACCGACACGACCGCACTCGCCCGGATTGCCAGCCGGCCCCTGCCAGCGAACCTGCCGGAGCTACGCGGACTTCTCCTGGCGGATCGCCTTGTGAGGCACGATCGTCGGGGCGGCGTTCTCGAGCACGGCGGCGCGGGTCACGATCACCTGCGCGATGTCGTCACTCGATGGCACGTCGAACATGATGGGGCCGAGCACTTCCTCCATGATCGACCGCAGGCCGCGGGCGCCGGTCTGGCGCAGCACGGCCAGGTCGGCGATGGCCTCGAGGGCGTCCTGCTCGAAGTCGAGAACCACGCCATCCAGTTCGAACATGCGCTGGTACTGGCGCACGAGGGCGTTCTTCGGCTTGGTGAGGATCTCCATGAGGGCGACCTGGTCGAGCGGAGTCACCGTGGTGACCACGGGCAGGCGGCCGATGAACTCGGGGATGAGGCCGAACTTGTGCAGGTCTTCCGGCAGCACCTCGCCGAAGAGGTTCACGTCGTCGCCCTTGCTGTGCAGCGGGGCGCCGAAGCCGATCCCCTTCTTGCCCGCGCGCTGCGAGATGATCTCCTCGAGCCCGGCGAAGGCGCCGGCCACGATGAAGAGCACGTTGGTGGTGTCCACCTGGATGAACTCCTGGTGCGGATGCTTGCGGCCGCCCTGCGGCGGAACGGAGGCGATCGTGCCCTCGAGAATCTTGAGCAGCGCCTGCTGCACGCCCTCGCCGGACACGTCGCGGGTGATCGACGGGTTCTCGGCCTTGCGGGCGATCTTGTCGATCTCGTCGATGTAGATGATGCCGGTCTCGGCGCGCTTGACGTCGTAGTCCGCGGCCTGGATGAGCTTGAGCAGGATGTTCTCCACATCCTCCCCCACGTACCCGGCCTCGGTGAGGGCCGTGGCATCCGCGACCGCGAACGGCACGTTGAGGCGTTTGGCGAGGGTCTGAGCGAGGTAGGTCTTACCGCATCCGGTCGGGCCGATGAGCAGGATGTTGGACTTGGCGATCTCGACGTCGTCGATGAGCGCGTCGGCCGAGGTGAGGGTGCTGCGCGAACGGATGCGCTTGTAGTGGTTGTAGACGGCCACGGAGAGGGCCTTCTTGGCGGCCTCCTGGCCGATCACGTACTCCTCGAGGAAGCTGTAGATCTCGCGCGGCTTGGGAAGCTCGAACTCGCTCGCGGTCTCCTCGCCGGCCTCGGCCAGGCGTTCCTCGATGATCTCGTTGCACAGCTCGACGCACTCGTCGCAGATGTACACGCCAGGGCCGGCAATGAGCTGCTGCACTTGCTTCTGGCTCTTGCCACAGAAGGAACACTTGAGCAGATCGGCGCTCTCGCCTATTCGTGCCATGCTCGGCCTCCTTCAGGTCCTGGCCCCAGTGCCACTGCTCTTGCGGAAGCGGCGGCCGTCTTCTTCTGCGGATTGTTCGTATGGTGCTACCGGGGTCCTGACACCGAGCCTAACCCGACTCAGCGACACTCACCGCATCATGAGCGAATACGACACGGCAAACCTGGCCCCCGTTCGCCCGCGGCGGAAAGCGCGAGGCATCCGTCCTAGACTTTTCCCGCGGCTCGCCGTCGCGAACAGGAGAGACGATGACCACCAGATGGGCAAGGTTCGCCCGAGGGTGGCTGGCCGCGCTCGTCGCCACCTTCACCGCGGTCTGCTCCCACGCGATCGCGGGGGGAGGCATGCCGAGCGCCGTGGCGATCGCACTCTCCCTCGCCTTCTCGGGTCTCGTCTGCGTCGCCCTCGCCGGCAAGACGCTCTCCCGAGTGCGCCTCGCGGCCGCCGTCGCCGTGAGCCAGTTCGCGTTCCACGGGGCCTTCAGCCTGCTGGGTGAGGCGACTGTCTTGCCCGGCACCGGCTCGGCAGGGATGCAGCACTCGGCCGCGCAGATGGCGGCCCAGATCGCCGCCCTGCCCGCCGGCCAGGCGATTGTCGGCCCGGATGCCACGATGTGGCTGGGTCACGCCATCGCGGCCGTGGTGACGATCGTGGCCATCCGCCGGGGCGAGCGGGCGTTCTGGGGCCTCTTCGATCTCGCGCGGCTGTGCGTCGGTGCCGTCTGGCGCCTGCTCACCGGGCTGTTCCCGGGCCGTTCGCCCGAGCCCCTCTCCAGCGCGGTCGCCATCGAGCGCGCCGTCGTACCGAGGCCGGTCGACCGCAACCTCTCCTTCCTCTCCCACCGGGGACCGCCCGCACTCGCGGCGATCTGACCACCCCGTAACAATCATTCTCGGGATCGGCTCCGAACATCCGATGAACGACGCCACAGGGCGACCATCGTTCCGCCGATCTCATTCATTGCTGAGGAAGAAAATGAAGAAGCGCACCACCCTGTCCAGCTCCGTCCTAGTCGGCTCCGTCGCTCTCGGCGCCGGCGCACTTCTCGCGATCGCCGCGCCCCTCGCGGCGAGCGCCCACGTGAGCGTGACTCCGTACACCGCCGAACCCGGCAGCTACGCCCTCATCACCTTCAAGATCCCCAACGAGTCCGCCACGGCCACCACCGACAAGGTAGAGGTCGACCTCCCCACGGCGACGCCGTTCGCGAGTGTGAGCTACGTGCCGGTGGCAGGCTGGGATGTCGAGCTCGTCACCGAGACTCTGCCGAAGCCCGTGAAGGTGGACGGCGGCGAGGTGACCGAGGCCGTGACGAAGGTGGTCTGGACGGCGCAGGCCGGCCACGCCATCCAGGACGGCCAGCTGCAGCTGCTCTCGCTCTCGGTGGGTCCGGTTCCCGACACGGGTCGGATCCTGCTGCCGGCGACCCAGACCTACAGCGACGGCAGGGTCGTGAAGTGGAGCGAGAAGGGCGCGGATGCCGATAAGCCGGCCCCCGTGCTCTATGTGACGGACACCCCGGTCGCGAGTCACGATGCGGACGCCGAGGTGACCGCGGCCACCGAGGAGGCGCACGGCGGAGCCGGCACCACGGCCTCCGCGAGTGACCCGATCGCGCGCGGTCTGGGCATTTCCGGTCTGGTCGTCGGGGCGGTCGGCATCGTGCTCGCCGTCGTGTTCTCTCGACGCCGCGCGGCGAACTAGTCGATGCCCACCCCGATGATGCGGATTGCGCTGGCCGGATTCGGAGCGCTCGTCGCCGTGGGCGCGGTTCTCGGCATCGCCGCTCCGGCTCAGGCACACAACTACCCGATCGCGACGACGCCCACGGCGAATGAGACGCTCACCCAACTGCCGCCGAAGTTCTCGGTGACGACCAACGGCACGCTGCTCGACATCGAGGGCAACGACGCGGGGTTCGCTCTGCAGGTGCGGGATGCGGCCGGTCGCTACTACGGAGACGGGTGCGTCTCGGTGGAGGGGCCCACACTCACCACCGATGCAGCGCTCGGGGCGGCCGGCAAGTACACGATCACCTGGCAGGCCATCTCCACCGACGCCCACACGGTGTCCGACTCGTTCGAGTTCACCTGGCAGCCGCCGGCCGGATTCACGCCGAGCACGGGCAGCACCAGGGTGCCGGACTGCCACGGAAAGCTCAAGCCCAACGGCACGGGCGCCCCGATCGGGGGCAGCCGGCCGGCGTCGGTGGACGAGGGGACCCTCCAGGCGGTGCTCTGGATCGGCGGGGCCGTTCTCGCGGTGGGCGCCGCGGTGATCGTGACCGTGCTGGCCACGAGTCGTCGGAAGCCGCGGCCCAAGGCCTGAGGAGCACGACGCCGGGCGGCTCGGCTGGGGCCTCTCCGTTGGGCCGCTCGCGGGGGCCTCACCGTCGGGGCGGGAGTTGTGCCGCCTCGCGGCGGGGAAATGACCTCGCGGCGGGAGACCTAACCCCCGCCACGAGGACTTTTCCCCGCCGCGAGAGAATCCGGCCGCCCGGTTCCCCCGCCGCCACGCTGTTTCTCCCGCCGCCACACCCGGCGCGCAGCATCTCCGCGCCGCCTGACCTCAAGCGACCGGATATCCCCCACCGCGAGAGTCCCGGCGCACGCACAAAGGGCCCCCGGCGCGAACCGGGGGCCCTTCGTGAAGCGAACTACTTGGTGATCGCCGGGATGTTCTTGCGCGAGGTGAGCACCTGGTCGACGAGACCGTAGGCGAGGGCCTCCTCGCCGCTCAGGATGTTGTCGCGGTCGATGTCCTTGTTCACCTGCTCCATCGTGCGGTTGGAGTGGCGCGAGAGCGTCTCCTCGAGCCATTCGCGCATCCGCTGGATCTCGCGGGCCTGGATCTCGATGTCCGACGCCTGGCCGCGGCCGGAGTCGCCGGTGGACGGCTGGTGGATCAGGATGCGGGCGTTCGGCAGGGCGAGCCGCTTGCCGGGCGTGCCGGCGGCGAGGATCACCGCGGCGGCGGAGGCCGCCTGGCCGAGCACCACGGTCTGGATCTGCGGCCGCACGTACTGCATCGTGTCGTAGATCGCCGTCATCGCGGTGAACGAGCCACCGGGCGAGTTGATGTACATCACGATGTCGCGGTCCGGGTCCTGGCTCTCGAGCACGAGCAGCTGGGCCATCACGTCATCCGCCGAGGCGTCGTCGATCTGCACGCCCAGGAAGATGATGCGGTCCTCGAACAGCTTCGCGTATGGGTCCTGGCGCTTGTAGCCGTAGGCCGTGCGCTCCTCGAAGGTCGGGAGGATGTAGCGAGCCTCCGCCGTCGGCGCGATGCCGCCGGCCTGCTGACCAAAGTTGGTGAATTCCATGTCTGTTCTGCCCATCCCTACTTCGTGGTCACGGAGTCGTCGGTGCCGCCGCCGCCGATGACCTCGGAAGCGAACTCCCGAAGGTGATCCACGAAGCCGTACTCGAGTGCCTGCTTCGCCGTGAACCAGTTGTCACGGTCGCCGTCGATGATTACCTGCTCGACCGTCTTGCCGGTCTGCTCTGCGGTGAGCTCGGCCATCCGCTTCTTCATGTCGAGGATGAGGTTGGCCTGGGTCTGGATGTCCGCCGCCGTTCCACCGAATCCGCCGGACGGCTGGTGCAGAAGCACTCGCGCGTTCGGGGTGATGTACCGCTTGCCCTTGGTGCCCGACGACAGCAGGAACTGCCCCATCGAGGCCGCCATGCCGATGCCGACGGTGACGATGTCGTTCGGCACGAACTTCATCGTGTCGTAGATGGCCATTCCCGCGGTGATCGAACCACCCGGGGAGTTGATGTACAGGAAGATGTCACGCTTCGGGTCCTCTGCGGCGAGCAGCAGGATCTTCGCGCAGATCTCGTTGGCGTTGTCGTCACGCACCTCTGAGCCAAGCCAGATGATGCGGTCCTTGAGGAGTTGGTCGAAAATGCTCGAGACCAATGCCGGTTGGGCCATTGTTGCGCTCCGTTTCAGTTATCGCTTGTTGACGAATCTATCGGAGCCAACGCGCCAGAATCGCTCTGTTCGCCGTGGGCAGAGCGCGGAGTGGAGCGGCGCGTCCGCCGGGCCGCGGGGGCGGTGCCGCATCCCGACTCCCCCACCGCCCGCGCGCTTTCCGAAAACGCAGGACTTTCGCCGCCGAATCGCACGGATTGCCCCGCGACGGCACGTTGGGCCGCGGATCTCCTGCGTTTTCGGAGAGGGGGCCGGGGCGGAGACGGGACGGGCGCGGGCCGCTCGTCCCTACGATGGACGGATGCGGCAGCAGTCGATGGACCAGCAGGTGATGACGGATGCCGCGTCCGGGGCCTTCGACGACTGGGGCCTGTCGACGGTGCTGGACGAGAACCTCGATGCCCCGGTGATCCCCCGCGACCAGTTCGAGCGCCTGCACGACCTGGCCGGGCTGGACGCCGCGTGGCCGATCGGCAACGCGGGCCTGCTGCACGTCTACGGCTACCTGCTGTCCACCGTGGAGACGCCGCACGGCCCCAAGGCCGCGCGCTGGCTCGACGGAACGCTCGCCAACACGCTCGGGCTCCCGTCCGACGCGTTCCTGCCGGATGGCCCCGGCGACGGGACCCTGCTCTCCCGGGTGACCGGGGCGGTGCTCCCCCGCCTCGTCGAGCCGCCGGAGGATGCGCTGGCCGTGCTCGACCAGGAGAGCCTCGACGGGATGGCGACGGTGCGCACCGTCGTCGTGGGCGACGCGCACGCCGCCGCGCTGCTCTACGGCATCAACGACAGCGGCATCGCCGAGCACGCACGGATGCGGGCCATCACGGCCTTCCCGCTCTCGGCCGCCCCAGACTCGTTCCTGAGGACCCTCGCCGAGCAGCCGCCGCGCCTGCGCTACAACGCGGCGACGTCGACCCTGGCGCCGCGGTCGCCGCTCGCGTCGAGCCTGCGCACCCAGTAGCCCAGGAAGGCCGCGCCGGCCTCGTCGTGGATCGAGTCGCCCTCCACGATCACCCGGTACGGACGCTCGAGGATTCCGTCGGTCGGGCGCACGTCCACGTGCGCCACGTCGAAGCCCGCCTCGTGCAGGTGGTCTGCCATGAGGTAGTCGCTGCGGGAGTCTCCGACCGACCGCCACACGGTGGGCAGCTCGCCGAGCGCGGCGAAGTAGTCCAGCGCTCGCGCCGCGCCGCGGTCCTTGTCGAGCAGCACCGACTCGATGTCGGTGGAGATGATCGTGGAGTCGAGGCGGAACGGCACGTTGCCCGCGGCATCCGGAGCGGACCGCTCGCCGAGCCTCACCCCGAGTCCCGTCGAGGTCACGAGGTCGAAGGCGGAGTCATTGAACGCGGACTGCGCGCGCAGGTAGGCCTCGGTCGAGACATCGGTTCGCTGCTCCACCGAGACCATGGCGAGCTTCGTCTCGTCGAAGAACATGGTGTCGGCGAAACCGCCGGACACGAGGGCGCGTACGCCGTCGACGATGGATGCCGGCAGCGCCACGCTCTCGTCGACAGTGACCTCGCCCAGGCCGGCGCTCGTGATGGGCGCCCAGGAGCCACCCTTCTCGAACACGCCGAACATCCGCGCGCCGGGAGTGGCCAGCGCGTCGGAGAGGCCGACATCCATCAGGGGTGCGATCACGCTGTCACGGATGAAGCTGTCGGACCGGCCGGTGATGAAGGCGATCGGCACGCCGGCGGCGGTGAGCGCGACGAGGTCGTCGAGGATGCTCGGGATGCGGATGCTGCGGCTCACCGGGCTGGCGAGCGGCCCGTCAACGTCACAGAGCAGACCGAGATCGAGCATGGATTACCTCCGGGAGTTCGACGGCGATATGCGATCGCCGTCGAACG
>NZ_JAYSJZ010000099.1:0-8046 GCF_043726815.1 Lacisediminihabitans sp. | reverse complement strand
GCTCCCCGACGGCACATCCACCGACTTCGTCGTGGACCACGGGGTGATCACCGAACTCGGATCGGGTCTGTCGGCGACGGGCGCGACCGTCATCGACGGAACGGGCCTGCAGGCGCTGCCCGGACTCGTCGATCTGCACACCCACCTGCGCGAGCCGGGGTTCGAGCAGAGCGAGACGGTGCTCACCGGGTCGAGGGCCGCGGCGATCGGCGGCTTCACCGCCGTGCACGCCATGGCCAACACCTCGCCCGTCGCGGACACCGCGGGCGTGGTCGAGCAGGTGCAGGCCCTCGGTGTGGCCGCCGGCTACGTCACCGTGCGCCCCATCGGCGCCGTGACCGTCGGACTCGAGGGCCGGCAGCTCGCCGAGATCGGCGCGATGGCCAACAGCCGCGCGCGGGTTCGCGTGTTCTCCGACGACGGCAAGTGCGTGTCTGATGCCCTGCTCATGCGTCGCGCGCTCGAGTACGTCACGACATTCGGGGGAGTGGTCGCCCAGCACGCGCAGGAACCGCGGCTCACCGAGGGCGCCCAGATGAACGAGGGCACCCTCTCCGGCGAGCTCGGCCTGGCCGGCTGGCCGGCCGTGGCCGAGGAGTCGATCATCGCCAGGGACGTGCTGCTCGCCCAGCACGTGGGCGCCCGGCTGCACATCTGCCACCTGTCGACCGCCGGGTCGGTGGATGTCGTGCGCTGGGCGAAGGCGCGCGGAATCGCCGTGACCGCCGAGGTCACCCCGCACCACCTGCTGCTCACCGAGCAGCTCGCGAGCGGCTACGACTCCCGCTACAAGGTCAACCCGCCCCTGCGCCGCGACGAGGACGTGCACGCCGTGCGTGCCGGGCTCGCCGACGGCACTATCGACATCGTGGCGACCGACCACGCGCCGCATCCGGTCGAGGCGAAGGACTGCGAGTGGGAGGCCGCCGCCTTCGGCATGGTCGGCCTGGAGTCCGCACTCTCCGTGGTGCAGGCCTCGGTGGTGGACACCGGGCTGCTCGACTGGACAGACGTGGCCAGGGTCTTCTCTCGAGCGCCGGCGGCGATCGGCCGGCTCGACGGCTACGACCGCGGAATCGCGGTGGGCGCCCCGGCCGAATTCACCCTCTACGACGCCTCGGCCAGCCGGGTCTTCGACACGAGCCGCCTGCGCGGCAAGGGTCTCAACTCCCCGTACCTCGAGACCACGCTTCCCGGCCGGGTTGTCGCGACGATCCACGACGGCTACGCGACCGTACTCGACGGAGAACTCGTCGAGGCGGACGCCGTCGCCCGGTTCGCGGCCACGGCTCGCGCGGCAGGCGCCGGTGGAACGGTGCGCAATGGATAGGGCCGTGTCGACCTCGATCGTGGTGGCCGTGATCGTGCTGGCCCTCGCCGGGATGGTCATCGGCTGGCGCGCCCGCCAGCGTCGGCAGTCCCACGTTCCCCGGCCGCCCGCCGTGCCCGCGGAGATCGGCGCCGTGCTGGCCTCCGCCGAGGTGTTCTACGTGGCGACCACCGCCGTGGGCCAGCCCCTCGAACGCATCGCCGTGGGCGGACTCGGCTTCCGCGCTCGCGCGACCGTGACGGTGGCCGAGCGCGGCATCGTTCTCGGCATCGCCGGCGAGCCGGAGGCCTTCCTGCCCGCCGAGTCGCTCCGCAGTGTGGAGCGCGCCACCTGGACCATCGACCGGGTGGTCGAGACCGGCGGACTCATTCTCATCGCCTGGACCCTGGGCGACACGGAGGTCGACAGCTACCTCCGCGTCGCCGAGCAGGCAGACCCTACCCCGATCATCGAGGCGGTCGAGCACCTGCTCGACCGCACTCAAACCCATGGAAGTGAGGCATCGTGACGCGCTTCGACCCCGCCGTCCTCGTGCTCGAAGACGGAACTCGTTACGACGGGAACGCGTACGGCGCCCGAGGGCGCGCCCTCGGCGAGGCGGTGTTCGCCACCGGGATGACCGGCTATCAGGAGACCATCACCGATCCCTCGTACGCGGGACAGATCGTGATGATGACGGCCCCGCACATCGGCAACACCGGGGTGAACGACGAGGACCCGGAGTCCGATCGAGTCTGGGTCGCCGGCTTCGTGGTGCGCGACCCGTCACGAATCGTGTCCAACTACCGCGCGAACGGCAGCCTCGACGACCAGCTCGTGGAGCAGGGCGTGGTGGGCATCAGCGGTGTGGACACCAGGGCCGTCACCCGTCGGCTGAGGGATGCCGGGGCGATGCGCTCGGGAATCTTCTCCGGCGCCGAGGCGGCGCTGGGCGCGGCCGAGCAGCTCGCCATCGTGCGGGCCGGGGCGCAGATGCAGGGGCTCAACCTGTCGGCGCGGGTGTCGGTGACCGAGCAGAAGACCCTCCTCGCCACCTCCGAGCGCATCGGCTCGGTGGCCGTGCTCGACCTCGGCGTGAAGGACTCGACGCTGCGCTACCTGGCCTCGCGCGGCCTCGACGTGCACGTGCTGCCGCAGTCGGTGACCGCCGATGAGCTGTTCGCGCTGCACCCGGATGCGGTCTTCTACTCGAACGGGCCGGGAGACCCCGCCGCGTCCGGCGACCACGTCGAACTGCTTCAGGCGGTGCTGCGCAAGGGGCTGCCGTTCTTCGGGATCTGCTTCGGCAACCAGCTTCTCGGCCGGGCGCTCGGCCTCTCCACCTACAAGCTGCCCTTCGGCCACCGCGGCATCAACCAGCCGGTGCTCGACAGGGCCACGGGCCGGGTGGAGATCACCGCCCACAACCACGGCTTCGCCGTGGACGCCCCGCTCGACGGTGTCTTCGACTCGCCGGCCGGGTTCGGCCGGGTCGAGGTGAGCCACGTCAACCTCAACGACAACGTCGTCGAGGGGCTCAACGCCCTCGACATCCCGGCCTTCTCGGTTCAGTACCACCCGGAGGCGGCCGCCGGGCCGCACGACGCCAACTACCTGTTCGACCGGTTCAGGGACCTCATTCTCGCCGTCAAGGCCGCAGAGACGGAAAGCAAGTAATGCCCAAGCGCGAAGACATCACCTCGGTTCTCGTGATCGGCTCAGGCCCGATCGTGATCGGCCAGGCCTGCGAATTCGACTACTCGGGCACCCAGGCCTGCCGGGTGCTCCGCGAGGAGGGCGTGCGGGTGATCCTGATCAACTCGAACCCCGCCACGATCATGACCGACCCCGACTTCGCCGACGCGACCTACGTCGAGCCGATCACCTGGCAGGTTATCGAGACGATCATCGCCAAGGAGCGCCCGGACGCGATCCTGCCGACCCTCGGCGGCCAGACCGCCCTGAACGCCGCGATCGACCTGCACAACCACGGCATCCTCGAGAAGTACGACGTCGAGCTGATCGGAGCGAACTTCGAGGCGATCAACAAGGGCGAGGATCGCCAGATCTTCAAGCAGCTGGTGCTGGAGTGCGGTGCCGACGTCGCCCGCTCGTACATCGCGCACACCGTCGACGAGGCCATCGAGTTCGCCAAGGATCTCGGCTACCCGCTCGTGATCCGCCCGTCATTCACCATGGGCGGGCTCGGTTCCGGCTTCGCCTACACCGAGGCCGAACTCGTGCGGATGGTCGGCGACGGCCTGCACCAGAGCCCGACGAGCGAGGTGCTGCTCGAGGAGTCGATCCTCGGCTGGAAGGAGTACGAGCTCGAACTGATGCGGGACACCGCCGACAACACCGTGGTCGTATGCTCGATCGAGAATGTAGACCCGGTCGGCGTGCACACCGGCGACTCGATCACCGTCGCCCCCGCCCTCACCCTCACCGACCGCGAGTACCAGAACCTGCGGGACATCGGCATCGACATCATCCGCGCCGTCGGCGTGGACACGGGCGGCTGCAACATCCAGTTCGCGATCGACCCGGCGAACGGCCGCGTCATCGTGATCGAGATGAACCCGCGGGTCTCCCGGTCGAGCGCCCTCGCCTCGAAGGCCACCGGCTTCCCGATCGCCAAGATCGCCGCCAAGCTCGCGATCGGCTACAGGCTCGACGAGATCCCGAACGATATCACCAGGGTCACCCCGGCGAGCTTCGAGCCGACCCTGGACTATGTGGTCGTGAAGGTGCCGAGGTTCGCCTTCGAGAAGTTCCCGGCCGCGGACGCCACCCTCACCACCACCATGAAGTCGGTCGGCGAGGCGATGGCCATCGGCCGCAACTACTCCACCGCGCTGCAGAAGGCCCTCCGGTCGCTGGAGAAGCGCGGATCGAGCTTCCACTGGGACGGCGTGCCCGGCGACAAGGACGAGCTGCTCGCCATCGCCGCCGTGCCCACCGACGGCCGCATCGTCACCGTGCAGCAGGCGCTCCGCGCCGGGGCCACGATCGACGAGGTGTTCGAGTCGACCAAGATCGACCCGTGGTTCATCGACCAGATCGTGCTGATCAACGAGGTCGCCGAGGAGATCGGGTCGTTCCGCCCGCTCGACGCGTCCCTGCTGAGGCTCGCGAAGGACCACGGCTTCAGCGACGTGCAGATCGCCGCGCTCCGCGGCCTCACCGAGGCCGAGGTGCGGGTGATCCGCCACGCGTTCGGCGTGCGTCCGGTCTTCAAGACCGTCGACACCTGCGCCGGCGAGTTCCCCGCCCTCACCCCGTACCACTACTCGAGCTACGACCAGGAGACCGAGGTGCGGCCGAGCGACCGGCGCAAGGTGGTGATCCTCGGCTCGGGCCCCAACCGCATCGGCCAGGGCGTCGAGTTCGACTACTCCTGCGTGCACGCGAGCTTCGCGCTCTCGGATGCCGGCTTCGAGACGATCATGATCAACTGCAATCCCGAGACGGTCTCCACCGACTACGACACGAGCGACCGCCTCTACTTCGAGCCGCTCACCCTGGAGGACGTTCTCGAGGTCGTTCACGCGGAGAGCCAGAGCGGCGAGCTCGTCGGAGTGATCGTGCAGCTCGGCGGCCAGACCGCTCTCGGGCTCGCGAAGGGCCTCAAGGCCGCCGGCGTCCCGATCCTCGGCACCACCCCCGAGGCGATCGACCTCGCCGAGGAGCGTGGCCTGTTCCAGGGCATCCTCGACGCGGCCGGGCTCGTCTCCCCGCGCAACGGCACCGCCACCGACTACCGCGAGGCCGTGGTGGTTGCCGAGGAGATCGGCTATCCGGTGCTGGTTCGTCCGTCCTACGTGCTCGGCGGTCGGGGCATGGAGATCGTCTACGACAGCCCCTCCCTTCTCGGCTACTTCGGCCGCATCGCCGACCAGGGGATCGTGGGGCCGGGGCATCCGCTGCTCGTCGACCGCTTCCTCGACGACGCGATCGAGATCGACATCGACGCCCTCTACGACGGCACGGAGCTCTACGTCGGCGGCGTGATGGAGCACATCGAGGAGGCCGGCATCCATTCCGGCGACTCGAGCTGCACGCTGCCCCCGGTCACCCTCGGCCGCGAGCAGATCGCGCGGGTTCGCGAGGCGACCCTCGCGATCGCGAAGGGCATCGGCGTGCGCGGTCTCATCAACGTGCAGTTCGCGATCGGGGCCGGGGTGCTCTACGTGCTCGAGGCCAATCCGCGGGCGTCCCGCACCGTGCCGTTCGTGGCGAAGGCCCTCGGCCTGCCGATCGCCAAGGCGGCGTCACTGATCATGGTCGGCCGCAGCATCCGGTCCCTGATCGACGACGGCATGCTGCCGGCGGTCGACGGCTCCGTCGTGCCGATGGATTCGCCGGTCGCGGTGAAGGAGGCCGTGCTGCCGTTCAAGCGCTTCCGCACGAAGGAGGGCCAGGTCGTGGACTCGGTGCTCGGCCCGGAGATGCGTTCCACCGGCGAGGTGATGGGCATCGACTCCAACTTCCCCAAGGCGTTCGCCAAGAGCCAGGAGGCGGCCTACGGCGGGCTGCCAACGAGCGGGAGCGTCTTCGTCTCGGTGGCCGACCGCGACAAGCGTGCGATCATCCTGCCCGTGCTTCGGCTGCAGCAGCTCGGCTTCGAGATTCTCGCCACCATCGGCACGGCCGAGATCCTCAGCCGCAACGGCATCACGGCCCGCGTCGTGCGCAAGTACGACCAGGGCGAGGTGTCGATCGCGGGCGAGCCGTCGATCGTCGACCTGATCAACCGCTCGGAGGTGGATGTCGTGATCAACACCCCGAGCGGCCGCAGCGCCCGGGTCGACGGCTACGAGATTCGCGCCGCGGCCGTCGCGGCGGACCTGCCGCTCTTCACCACCATCGCCCAGCTGGGTGCCGCGGTCGCCTCGGTCGAGGCGATCCGCGACGGTTTCGACGTGAAGTCGCTGCAGGACTACGCGATCGAGCGCCGCGAGCGCCTGGCGGCGCTGGGTGGCTGAGCCGGCGACCCCGGCCGTCGTCGGCTTCGGTGATCGCCTCACCGCGGTCTTCGACAAGTTCGGTCAGCTCTGCGTCGGCATCGACCCGCACGCCTGGTTGCTGCAGGAATGGAACCTGCCGGACTCCGCCGCGGGTTCACGCGAGTTCGGTCTCCGCGTCGTGGAGGCCGCCTCAGGTCGGGTGGGCATCGTCAAGCCGCAGGTCGCCTTCTTCGAACGCCACGGGTCGGCGGGATTCGCGGCGCTCGAGGACGTGCTCGCCGCCGCTCGCGACGCCGGACTGCTCGTGATCGCCGACGCGAAGCGCGGCGACCTCGGCACGAGCGTCGAGGCCTACGGGCAGGCCTGGCTCGCGCAGGGCAGTCCGCTCGAGTGCGACGCCATGACGATCAGCGCCTACATGGGCGTCGGGTCGATCGAGGCTCCGATGCGCCTCGCCGAGCAGGCCGGCAAGGGCCTCTTCGTGCTAGCGGCGACCTCCAACCCGGAGGCCTTCCAGGTGCAGACGGCGATCGTTGCGAGCGGGGCGAGCGCTGGGCGGTCCGTCGCTGCGAGTATCGTCGGTGATGTGGTGTCCTGGAACAAACTGCACACGTCGGGGGTCGGCGGGTCCGTGGGAGTAGTCCTCGGTGCCACCGTCGACTTCTCGGCCTTCGGAATCGACCTCGCAGGCCTCGCCGGCGCGCCGTCCACGCCGGTGCTGGCCCCCGGTTTCGGCCACCAGGGCGCCCGATACTCCCAGCTCGCCTCTCTCTATGGCCCGGCGGCCCCGCACGCCGTGGTGAGCGCGTCCCGCAGCATCCTGCGGGCCGGTCCGGCGGGCATCGCCGACGCGATCTCGTCCCAGGCGAGCGAGGTGCTCGCATGCCGCGGGTAGCCCCACCCGAGGTCGACCGGGCCGCCGCCGCGCGCGCCGCCGTCGCCGCGAGGCGGGCCAGGGCGGCAGTCAAGCAGTCCGTTCACGATCGTTCCCGCAGCCCCCTCGACGTCGTCGACGCGGCCTGGTCGGCCAGCCCGGCGCAGGCGGAGGCGAGCCTGCGGGTTCGGGAGCTGCTCACGAGCATCCCGAGCCTCGGCCCCACGCGGGTGGCCAGGGCCATGGAACAGCTGGGCATCGCCGAGTCCAAGCGGGTCGGCGGGCTCGGCGTGCGACAGCGTCGACGCCTGCGCGACTGGCTCGAGCGCCGGGACAACCACGGGGTGGAGCAGCAGCGTGCCCGTCTCGTGGTGCTCGCCGGACCCACCGCCGTCGGCAAGGGCACCGTCTCCACCTACATCCGGGAGAACTACCCGGATGTACACCTGTCCGTCTCGGCCACGACGAGGTCGCCCCGACCCGGCGAGGTCGACGGGGTCAACTACTTCTTCGTGAGCGACGAGCAGTTCGACCGGCTGATCGAGACCGGCCAGATGCTCGAGACCGCGACCGTGCACAACGCGTTCCGCTACGGCACCCCCCGGGAGCCCATCGAGGAGGCCCTCGCGCGCGGCCAGAGCGTGCTGCTGGAGATCGATCTGCAGGGTGCGCGGTCCGTGCGCAAGGAGATGCCGGAGGCGGTTCTGGTGTTCCTGCTGCCGCCGACCTGGGACGAGCTCGTGCGCCGACTGATCGGCCGGGGCACCGAGGATTCGGTCGAGCAACAGCGCCGACTCGAGACCGCGAAGGTCGAATTGGCCGCCCAGGACGAGTTCGATTACCGGGTTGTCAACCACGAAGTCAGCCAGGCCGCCCGCGAGGTCGTAGACTTGATG